>JAPKZR010000282.1 GCA_026393695.1 Actinomycetota bacterium | reverse complement strand
TGTGGCTACCTGTGGCACGGCGCTCACCGAGCAGCACGTGCAGATTCTCAAGCGGTTCGCGAGTCGTGTGGTGCTGGCGTTCGACGCCGACAAAGCAGGCCAAGGCGCAGCCGAGCGTTTCTACGAGTGGGAGCAGAAGTATCAAGTGCAAGTGGCGGTGGCTCGGTTCCCCGACGGACAAGATCCTGGCGACCTGAGCCTCAGCGACCCTGAGGCACTCGTTGCAGCTGTGAACTCTGCGCTGCCGTTCTTGGGCTTCCGATTGCAGCGGGTGATGGCCGGCAAGTCGGTGCAGTCGCCCGAGGCGAAGGCCCGTCTCGCCGAGCAGGCAATGGCTGTGGTGAATGAGCACCCCGACCTGAACGTGCGCAAGCTCTATGCAGGCCAAGTGGCCAGCCACACCGGGCTGCCAGTGATCGACCTCGTGCGTGTTGCCGAGCAACCCAAGCGCAAGCCCACGCTCAATGTGGCGCCGGCTCGCACCGTAGGGGCTGCCGAGAACGGCGAGTTCGTGGCGGTGTCGCTGCTGTTGCAGCGGTGGGACGGCATCGCTCCGTGGCTCACTGAAGAACTCTTCGCCACCGATGTCCATCGGCGTGCGTTTGCGGCGGTTGCCGCCACTGGCGTGCTCGATGCGGCGCTTGAGCTGGCCGACCCGGAGGCACGCGAAATCCTCGAGCGAGCAGCGGTTGCCGACCTCGATGCCGATCCGGAAATTGAGGCATTCAACCTGATTGCGGCCGCAGTGCGCCGTAAGCTGGGCACTCGTTTGCGAATCACTGACCACGATGAGATTCGCGCAGACAGCGAAGCCCGTAAGCAGCTCGACAATCTGTCGGTTCGGGGTCTCGAACAAGACGCTGCGGTTGCGTTGCTAAGGTGGCTCGACTTGCGCACAGAGGAACACGGAACACTTTGAACGACGTAACACCAGAAACTGAATCTGACTTGGTGCAGCCACCGTTTGCCGGTGTCGATGTACTCAAGTGGGATGCGTTGGTTTCTAGTGCTGCCACTGTTGGCGTGGTTCATGCCGATGATGTCGCCGAGGTGTTGCTTGACATAGAGCTCACCCCAACCGTTATCGAGCAGTTCACCGAGGCGTTGGCCGATCGCGGCATCGACATCGACAACACGGTCGATGACCCCATCGATGAAACCGTGCCGCAAGGCATGGTGCGCCCTGTTATTCCTGAGGCCCCCGAAGATCCAGCTGCCGAGCTCGTTGGCCGTCGCCGTCGCCGTGCGGTGCGTATGGGCGAGAAGTACGAGACCGGCCCTACTGGCGACACCGTGCGCATGTATCTCAAAGAGATCGGCCGCGTTGGTCTGCTCAATGCCGACGACGAACGGCGCATGGCTCAAGACATCGAGGCAGGCAACTTCGCTGCCGTCGAGATCGACGAGCGTGATGCCGAACTCGAACCCGCCGATCGTCGCCGCCTCATGCGAGCAGTGCAGGCTGGTCAGCAGGCCAAGAGCGATCTCATTCAGGCCAACCTGCGCCTCGTGGTCAGCATTGCCAAGCGCTACAGCGGTCGCGGAATGTTGTTCCTCGACCTGATTCAAGAGGGCAACTTGGGCCTCATGCGAGCCGTCGACAAGTTCGACTACTCAAAGGGTTTCAAGTTCAGCACCTATGCCACGTGGTGGATCCGTCAGGCCATCACCCGCTCGATCGCCGATCAAGCGCGAACCATTCGCATTCCGGTGCACATGGTCGAGAGCATGAACCGCGTGTTGCGCATGCAGCGCCAGATGCATCAAGAACTTGAGCGCGAGCCAACGCTCGAAGAGCTCGGTGTGCGTTGCGAAATGTCGGTAGAGCGTGTGCGCGACATCCTGCGTATCTCGCAAGATCCGCTGTCGCTCGACACTCCAGTGGGCGAAGAAGAAGACTCGAACCTGGCCGACTTCATCCAAGACGGCTCGGTCATTGCCCCCGACGATGCTGCTGCGAAAAAGATGCTCAGCGCAGCCGTCAACGAAGCACTCGGCGAGCTGTCCGAGCGTGAGCAAGAGATCGTGCGTATGCGTTTTGGTCTCGACGATGGTCAACAGCGCACGCTTGAAGAAGTGGGTAAAGAGTTCGGCGTCACCCGTGAGCGCGTGCGTCAGATCGAAGCCAAAACGCTTGCCAAGTTGCGCCATCCGCTGCGCAGCCAGCGACTCAAGGAATTTCTCGACCCCGAGTGATCGGTGTGCGGCACATCACACATTTCGATCGTGATGAAGCCCTCAAGTTCCGAGGAATTCTTAGGCCGTGGTGCTAATCTCAGCATGCCTTTCCGAGGTAGCTCAGTTGGCAGAGCAGCTGACTGTTAATCAGCGGGTCGCAGGTTCGAGCCCTGCCCTCGGAGCAAAACGGGGCCCGTGCTCGCGGGCCCCGTTTGTATTTCCCGGCACTGTCGCGAAAGCGATGCTGGCGATACGGGGTGGTAGCTCAGTGGTTAGAGCAGGGGACTCATAATCCCTTGGTCGTGGGTTCGATACCCACCCGCCCCACTACCAGCACTTATGCCAAATAGTGTGAGAGCACAGCGTTGCGAGAGCAGAGAACAGGGGTAACAGTGTCGAACCAACCGTCAAGCCTCGAGCGTTTCGCCTCCGTTGTCAGACTCCGCGCTGAGCACCGTGAGGAATACCTCAAACTTCACGCCGAGGTGTGGCCCGAGGTGTGCGCAGCGATCAGCGCCGCAAACATCAGCAACTACTCGATCTTCCTCCATGAAGACTTGCTGATTGGCTATTACGAATACTTGGGTGACGACCATGCCGCCGATATGGCAACACTGGCAGCGGATCCTGCGACCCGACGATGGTGGGCGCTCACCGATCCGTGCCAACAACGTGTTGTCGGCACGCCCGACGGCGAGCAATGGGCGCCCGTGCCCGAAGTCTGGCACCTGCATCCGTGACGCTTCTTTCTGGCTGGGCCGCCGCGAACTTGCGGCGCTGACGCCCGTGAGGGGCGTGTACGCCGCCACTTCGGATGGCGGCCGCGAGTATGGCGTTCGCGTGGGTTGAAGTGGGTTATGGTCACGCCGCTTACTACGGGGGAGATTTTTATGGGCCATTCAGACGACACCACTCGCATTCTGCTTTCACAAGAGGCAGCGCAGCATTTGGCGACAAGCATCAATCGACGTCGCTTTCTTGCGCTGGGCGGAGGCGCTGCGGCGCTGGCAGCGTTGAGCGCGTGCGGAAGCAGTGCTCCAGCAAAGACGGCGCCGAAGGAGTTCGACAAGAATCTCAGCCTGTTGAGCTGGGCCGACTACCACGATCCAGCGTTGCTGAAGGCTTGGGGCAACATCAGCCTCACCATCATCAGCTCGAATGAAGAGGCCATCCAAGAACTCACGAAGGGTGGCGCGTCGTCGGACTACGACATCGTGGTGCTCACCGGCTTGTACATACCGCAAGCCGCCAAGGCTGGCATGCTCCTAGAGCTCGATAAGAGCCGCCTCCCGAACATCTCAAACATCGACCCGCTGAATATCAATCAGCCGTGGGACGTGGGCAACAAGTACAGCGTGTGTAAGGACTGGGGCACAACTGGCTGGATCTACGATAAACAAGCCATCAGCACCGAGATCAACACGTGGGCTGACTTCATCAAGGTCGCGCAGACCGAGGCCAGCGGTAAGACCTACGTGATGGACGCTCCGAACTGGTTGTCGGGAATCTATTTCTGGGCCAATGGCATTGACTGGACCACCGAGAAGACCGAGGACCTCGACGCCTATGCGGCGTTTATGAAGGACTTCGCCCCACACGTGCACGGGTTCAACTCGTATGGCTCTGCTGATGTCGTTGACGGAACTGTTGCGTTGGCGCAGGTTTGGAACGGCATGGCTCGCTTGGCTCTGCAGGGCGTTGCGGACGCAGGTGGGGACCCAAGTCGCTATGCGTGGGGCATTGGTGCGCCTGTGACCGATATCTGGATGGACAACTGGTGCATTCTCAAGGGCGCCAAAAATATCGATGCCGCGTACGACTTCATCAACTTCATTCTTGATCCGGTCAACAGCGTGAACGACCTGAAATATCACGGCTTCAACACCGGCATCAAGGGCGTCAAAGAGCTCGCCCAGGACATCCCCTTGAAGGAGATGGTGTTCTTTACCGATCCTGAGCTGGCGACGATGAAGTCAGGTGCCGTGAACTCGTCGTTCGACCGTCTCGGGCAGATTTACAACGATGCGAAAAGTGTCCAGTAGCCGCTAGTCAGTAGCCGCTAGCCGCTAGCCCTTAGCCCTTAGCCGGCGACGGTGCCGTAGACCTGCACGATGCGCGGCAAGCTCAAGATCGACATTGGCTCATCGGCGAACGCCCAGATCTCGGCGATGAGCTGATTCATCTCGTCGCGGGTTGCAAGGCCGGCGGCGATGGTGGAGTCGGCGATATTTTCGAGGGTCAGCGGTGACACGGCTTTGACATCGGCGTTGAACGTGGCGGGAGCTTCCACATTGAGCACGATGTCGGTGAGGCCGGCCTCGGCGAGCAACGCCGGTAGGCGCCGCCCGATGTATGGGTCTACGCCGCGAGCGAGTGCCGCCTGCGTGTAGAGCTCGCAATAGCGCGCATACGCGTTGTTATCGGGGTAGCAGAAGCTGCCACCGAAATCGATGTCTTCGATTGCTACCACTCCGCCGGGGCGAGCGGCGCCGGCCATGGTCTTGAGCGCCTCAACCGGGTCGGGTAGGTGCGTCAGTAAAAAGCGCGAGTACACCACGTCGTAGGTGCCTTGATCGTCGAGTTCTTGCACCATGCCGACGCGATACTCGATCTGGGTGATCTGCGCCGCTTTGGCCTCGGCTGCGGCTAACTCAAGCTTCTCGGCATCGAGATCGAGTCCGACGACACGGCCGCTTGGGCCGACCGCGTCGGCGAGTAGCAACGCAACGTCGCCGCCGCCGCATCCGACATCGAGACATGAGTTGCCAGTGGTAACGCCGACACGCTGGAGGAACGCACTGGTCGTGGGCTGCAGCGCGCGGGCGAGCACGCGCAAGCGGTCGCGGCCGGCGATGCCGCCCTTAATGATGTAGGTGGCGTCGTGACTCATGGGGCGGCAACCTACACGGTTCCCGCTTGTCGCCGCAATGTGTCAGTTGTTCCAGGATTCACCCTGAGCCACCTGGCCACCTGGAGGAATTCCGAGTGCAGCGCGCACCTCGTCGAGTGGCTGATCAAGCAGCGACATCCAGTCCCACTGTGCGTCGTAGACATCGGTGCCGGTTTGAGAACCGCGCAAGGCGGCATCGGCCACCATCGCCGGGTCGAGGTGTGAATGACCGGGAGGGAAGACGCCCAATTTGATGCCCTGATGCCACTGCAATAACACAACCGTGAGCCAACCGATCCCGGCTGTTGCGTTGCCCGCATTGAACACAGCGGTGTAGGCCTCGCCTTGAGCCGATGTGTTGTAGCCGGCGAGCACGTGGTGCACGTCGTGCGAGCCGAGGAACTCGACCGGCAAAGGAGTTCCTGGTGTGCCAGGAATGTCGAAGCGTGCGTCTGAATAGAACCGACGCATCTCGGCGCCGAGCGAACCCTCGGGTGCATCGGCAATGAGGCGGTGATAGCGCTCGATGGTTGGCGGTCGAGTAATCGAGCCAAGATCGTGACGATCCATGTGATCGCGAATGGTCTCGGCTTCGACCGCGATGCGCTCAGAGAGGAAACGGCGAAACAGATCGGCCTTTGCCGACGCGGCGCGTTCGCTGGCGACGGCAACGACGCCGTCGATGAACGAATCGTCGCAGCCAAGGCCGCGTGCAATGTCGCGGGCGGTGAGCAGACCTTCAAGATCGGGCGTGTCTGCGAACAGGGCCACGAGCAGTCCGGAGTTGGCGGCTTCGACGCGGTCGTTGAAGTCAGGAATCAATGCGGCGATCATGGCGATTGCTTCGTCGCTGTTCGACCATGGGACGGTGTCGCCGGTTAGGTCAGAAAAGTCGAGCGACTCTTCAAATCCATGGCAGCCGGCGCAGCCCATCAGGCCAGCGAACATGCGAACCAGATCGGCCGTTCCGCCATCGAAGGGGCGAGCACCCATCGCAGTTGCGACGAGTCTCATTGTTGCTACTTGCGCGCGCCGCGCCTCGTGTGTGCCGAATGCCATCAGTGCCATGTTGGGGTGTCCTCCGCGTTGCGATGAGCGACAGTGCTGCCGCAACGAGGAAGCACCGTAGTTGACATGAGCCGGATTTCGTAAGCCAACCGACTACGTCTGACCACGTGAGCCGACCCACCAACAGGGCAGACTCTGAGTGTTCGCAACGAACGGGCAGGAGCGTTATCGAGATGAGTGCAGTAGAGCAGCCATGGCAGGGCGACGCGTGTTCGTTGGTCGATGCCTTCAGAGCTGGCGAGCGGTCGCCGCTCGAAGAGTTGCAGGCCACAATCGGGGCAATTGAATCGTCCACGCTCAATGCCTTCGTGCATCGTGATTTCACGGCTGCTCTTGAGCGCGCTGCGACAGCCGACATCACCATGCCGTTTGGCGGGGTGCCTGCAGCGATCAAAGAACTTGAGCCCGTAGCGGGGTGGCCGTTCACTGAAGCGTCGATGGTGTTCAAGGGGCGCCTCGCCACGGAGACCTCGCATCATGTGTTGCGCCTCATCGAGCGCGGCGGAGCGAACCCGGTTGGGTCAACCACGGCCAGCGAGTTCGGCGGCCTCAATGTGAGCGTCACCAAGATCAACGGCGTCACCCACAATCCATGGCGCTCAGGCCGCACGGTTGGCGGTTCGTCGAGTGGTTCGGCCGCAGCGGTGTCGGGCGGTCTCGTGTCGCTGGCAACCGGCGGCGACGGCGGCGGATCCATTCGCATCCCAGCGGGCTACACCGGCCTGTTGGGCATGAAGGGCACGTTCGGCCGCATCACCCGCGCACCGCACGCGTTTATGCGCCCCAACACCGTGCTCTTTGGCAGCCTGTCGCGGTCGGTGCGTGATGCTGCTCGTTACTACGACGTGTGTGCAGGCGTTGACAGCTATGACCCCTCGACCCTCGAGTCATCGGGGCAATGGGAGGCTCGTCTCGGCACACACCCGTTGGCCGGCAAGCGCGTTGCGGTGCTGCCTTCAATCTCCGACGTGAAGCTTGAGCCCGGTGTTGCTGCTCATATTGAGCAACAGGCCCAGGCGCTCATCGCCGCTACCGGAATGGTGCGGGTAAACCTGCGGCTCGATCTTCCGAACCTGGCGGCGCAGTGGATGGTGGGCAACATGGCCACGCTGGTTGCCGATCTTGGCGACCGTTGGCCGAAGTGCGCATCGCTGCTCACCGATGAAATCGAAATCGGAATGCGTCTGTCGCATTCGCTCTACAACTTGGATACGGCTGCGGTGGCCGAGCAACTTCGCGTGCAGGCCAACGAGGCAATGGCGCGGGCGTTCGATGAGGTCGACTTCATTATCTGCGCCACCAACCCCGGCCCGGCCTTCGCTGCCGAAGCGGTGACTAGTAGCTCCGAGCGAAGCTTCATCGACTGGGCGAAGGACTCATCGTTCGGTCGCTACGGCACACGAGCAGCGCTGTTTGGCATGCGCCTCGCCAGCACGGTTGCTCCACGGTTGCCGTCGACCTTGTTGGGTCAGATGGCCGAGCGATTCCCCGACCTTGTGTCGATGGGTGGCCTCACGATGATCTCAAATCTGTATGGCAATCCCGCAGTATCTATTCCTGCCGGAACGATCGATGGTTTGCCCATCGGGATGCAGGTGTTGGCGCCGCATCACCGCGACGAGTTGTTGTTTGATGTTGCCTTGGCCTTCGAGCGTGAGCGCCCGTGGCCACTTGTTGCTCCATCGGTGAGCTGAGCGCACTGGCGGCGCGCTCGGGCTGACTAGCCCGAGGTGATGGCTTCGCCGGTGCCGATGGTGGCGCGATCGCCAGCTGCTCGACCGGCGTGCCAACCGTGGGCGTTGAGGCTTCGGCTCTGCGTGAACGTGACATTGGGGAACGCCTCGGCAAAGGCATCGGCTACGGCAACTTGGCGGCTGGCCAAAATAGGTAGCAACGCTGAGCCGTATTCGGCCTCGGCTTCGGCCGCTGCGGATTTCTTAGTGGCCTCGAGACGTTCGCCGATGCGATCGGCGAAGGCAATGAGAAACGCCCGCCGAAATGACGCCGTGCGCAGATCGCGGTCGTTGGCCGTTGCCTCGGCCGAAGCGCGGGTGGCCTGCAGCAACAACGAGGTAAACAGCAAATCGGTGAGATGCAGATCTACGGGGAAGCCGATGATGGTGGCGAAGCCAAGGCTGGGCGACCACACGCAGCGAGCGCCGTTTACATGGGCGAGCACCGCAATGAAGTCGGCCTTTTCGTCGGCGTACGGATTGTCGATATGAACGCGTCGCTGCTCGATACCGCTGGCACGTTTGTCGCCGGCTGCTCCCGAGGCCAGCACCGCAGCATCGATTGAGTAGCGGGTCATCATCTGCTGCGCCTTGGCTGTGAACGAGTCGGCCTCGGCAGGAAACGTGGTGGCTTCGGCTTTTGCCAACAGAGCTCTGATGAGTTTGAGCGCCTTGGTATCGATGTCGGCTGCGCTGGCCGATGCCGACGATGCCGACGATGGAGCCGATGACGATGACCGAGGTGTGGTCGGTGGAAGGCCCTTGTTGCTGGCACCCCATGCTGACGGGGGAGTGACCAACACCGAAACCACAGGGAGCCGGAGTAGTTGTGCGTTGACTTGAATCGCTACCGAGATGATCTCGTCGGGGTCGAGCTTCTCGACGCGCGCCCACACCGCGAGTGGTTGGTCGCGGCCGCCAATGATTGCATCGCGAGCAACGTTGACGACCTGAAGTTCTTCGAGTTGGCTCAGCCACGCGGCGGGGGCCCGATTGACAGCATCGGTGGCGCGGGCATCGGCGGCAATGAACGCGATCACTAACCGCCACGCTCGCACGGTGAATTGCCGCTTGATGGCGTGAGCGATGTCGGCGGGCTGCCAACCCTGTTCGTATAGTGCGCTGATTCGTCGTTGGATATCGAGAGCCAACAGTGCGGTGGGTCGCATCTCGCTGGCCACGCTGAGCTCAATCTGGGTGAGCCGCCGTATGAACTGGTTGAACAACGGGGTATCGGCGCCGTGCCCAACAGCGGCGTACGAAGCGCCGGCGATCATTCGCCCAATGGTCTCGGGCGTGTGCACTTGGCTATCGGTGTCGAGGGTATCGGGATCGACGATTTGGCGCTTTGCTTGAGCGCGACGTTTGTGGCTGCTTTTGCCCATGGGGTCAGTGTGTCAAAGGGGTGCGCGACAGTAGTCGCCGAGTAGATAGGTGCATGTCAGGCGTCGCCAGCGTTGTAGAGATCAGCATCGAGAAACTGGTCGAGCAACTGATGGAACAGTTGGCCACCGCCTTCGTTGCGTCCGAACAGCACATGCGACTTTGCCCCGGTGGCCAGTGCGCGTTGCTGGTTCACGCCGGTTGGGTAGTCCTCGTCGCGCACAACCATCTCAAGAAACGTGGCCCGGCGGTTGGCGTCAGCTCGTTCGGCTTCGGTTGGTGCGTGTGCCACGAAGTAATTCTGGATCGTGATCGATGTGTCGGGTGTGGGGCCAGGAAACAGTTGGCTCACCAGACCACCACTGCTGGTTCCGGCGAACGAGATGTGCGGGAAGATGGTCCACACGCCACTGCACATCTCGTTGAGATCCCATTGGTCGTCGGGCACATCGCGCAGCGCCAAGAGTTTCGGGTCGGGAGATGTCATTCGCTGATGCGGACCCCAGGCGCGGTAGATGGCTTTGTTGCTGATCTCGGTACCAAACGTGTCGCGGTGCAAAAACGGCAGGTGATAAAAGTCGAGGTATCCGTCGTACGCAATCTTCCAGTTGGGGCCAACCAGTTGTTTGCTGGAGATCAGATGCCAGTTACCGAACCCAAAGAAATCGAGCACTTGGTCGTAACCGCACAGGTGCTTGTCGATGTCGATTGGTGCACCCGGAGTGAGCACTACGAACACAAGCCCGGCGCGTTCGGTCACCGGTAACGCAGTGAGTCCGAGGCACGATGTGTCGATCTCGCCGAAGTGCTCTCGGTCGGTGACCCCGACCAACTCGCCACCTGAGTTGTACGTCCAGTTGTGGTACGGACACGCAAAGCGGCGCGCTATGCCGCTGCCATCGGGCACGACCACGGCGCCGCGATGGCTACATGAGTTGATGAACGCTCGCGCTTGGCCGTCGTTGCCGCGGGTGATCAACACAGGCGTGTCCATCACGGTCATCGCCTTGTATGAACCCGGCTCTTGCAGTTCGCCACCCAACGCAAGCATCAGCGGCATGCGGCGAAACATGTTGACCTCGCGCTGCCACCGAGCTGGGTCGAGATAGTTGGCTGCAGGTACTCGATACACATCGGCTGCTTGCGATGGCGTGTTGCCAGCAAGAACATGCGTCATGTTCTCGCGAGCCATCGAGATGAACTCGTGTCTGTTCACGGATGACCTTGATAAAAGGGCAACTCGTCTCGACCCATCATCAGCACTTTGTGCTCATCCATTGAGACCACGTCGCTCCAGTTGTCGCGAAGCATTTCGATAGTGAGTTCGGCGCCTACCTCGAAACCGGGCACGCCGACCGTGGCGATGCGCGCCACGCGCCCTCCGCCGCTACTGATGAACTCGCCGGTACATGGCGCGTCGGGGTGGCACAGCAGCGCGCCCGCAGGTGCACAGAGATGCGGCGGAAAGTTGTGTTCCATCCATTGCCGTGAGTCTTCGTTTGGATTGAGTGCAGCGGCTCGCGTGTAGCCCATTGGCAGAATCGCGTTGACCTTGATGTTGTGCGGAGCGCCCTCAACAGCGAGGGCTCGCGTGAGGCCCCATAGGCCGGCCTTGGCCATTGAGTACACCGGCATACCGGCGGCGCCCATAGAACTACCCGACGATGTGAACACGATGCGGCCGCCACCAGCGGCAGTCATGATGGACCAAGCAGCTCGCGCTGTGTAGAACGATCCGAGCAGATGCGAGTCGACAATCTTGTGCAGCAACTCGTTGTCGACGGTGTCGATGGGTCCGGTGGGTCCGCCGTTGCCAGCGTTGTTGAGCAGCGCGTCGAGTCGGCCGTGCCGCGAATAGGTTTCGTTGACGAGAGCCGCCGCTGCATCTGGGTCGGCTACCGAGCCGATGTGAGCGTGAGCGATGCCGCCCACCGCAACGATGTCGGCGACGGTGCGGTCTGAGTGAGACTGCGACACATCGTTCACAACGACAGTTGCGCCGCGTGCTCCGAGCAACAACGCGTGCTCGCGTCCGATGCCGCGCGCTGCGCCGGTGACGATGACGACTTGGCCATCGAATCGCACAGTTGCGTCGGCCGATGAAGCGGAACTCATGCGCGTGCCATCTTCAGGATTCGGCCAGCCACCTTGTTGTCTACCGGAGTCACAGACAGACGGCTTCCAGCCTTCAGGATCATCAGGTCGTCGTCGCTGAATGTGTCGCGCAGCGTGTCGAGCGAGATGTAGTTGGCGAAGGTTTCCACGTAGCGGACCTTCACGGTTTGCCAACGTGGGTTGTCGGGAGAACTCTTTGAGTCGAAGTAGTGCGACGTGGGATCGAACTGAGTGGGGTCGGTCACGTTGACCGCAATCACCTCGCACAGTCCAGCGATTCCGGGCGGCTGAACTTTCGAGTGATAGAAGAACGCAAGATCGCCAACCGTGGCAGTGCGCAGAAAGTTGCGCGCTTGATAGTTGCGCACGCCATCCCACACCGTGGTCTTGGCTTTCTTGAGATGTTCGATTCCGAACGACTCGGGTTCTGACTTGAACAACCAGTGCTGCATGAGAACGCCAATCTAGTTCAGCGCGCCGCCGTCGATGGTGGTGAGGGTGGCTCGCCGACTAGCTTGCGTTGGATGAGCGATCGACCAGTAGCAGTAGTCACCGGTGCCAGCCGAGGAATCGGTCGGTCAACCGCAATCGCGCTGGCGCGTGCTGGCTACGACGTGGTGATCACCGCTCGGTCTGTCACTGCAACGTCGGTGCCGTTCGCTGGCACCACACACAATGACCCCGATGCTGGAGCGGTGTTGCCGGGTGGCTTGCCCGAGGTTGCCGCAGCAATTGAAGCGCACGGAGCGCGCTGCGTATGCGTGCCGATGGACCTCACCGATCGTGATTCGGTCACCGCTGCTGCGGCGGCGATGGTTGCCGCCTTTGGTCGCGTTGATGTCTACGTAAACAACGCCATCTATCAGGGCCCCGGCCTGAACGATTCGGTGATGGCCACGCTGGCCGAAGACGTTGATCGCGTGGTTGCCGCCGACACCATCACGCCGTTGATCCTGGTTCACGCAGCGTTGGCCTCGATGCTCGAGCGCAGCGGGGGAGTGGTGATTCACCTCACGTCGGGCGCCGCAACCTTGGCACCGCGAGCGCCGTTCGGTCAGGGCGGGTGGGGCCTTGCGTACGCCATCGCCAAGGGTGGCGCACATCGCATGGTTGGCGTGCTGCACGTAGAACTCGTGGCGTCGGGTATCCGTGCCTACAACCTGAACCCAGGCCACGTGGTCACCGAAGTGGGTCGAGCGCGGGCGCAACGAGTGGGCAGCGAAGCGACGGGACAATCACCAGAGATTCCCGCAGCAGCAATGGTGTGGCTGGCGCTTGGCTCAGCCGAGGCACAAGCTCTCGCGGGCACCGATGTTGTTGCTCGCGATGTGGTGAAGCAGTTCGGCCTTGAAGTGATTGGCGCCTAAGCGCCGCGAATCACTCGCCGTCTTGTTCGATGGCGTCGAGGAATGAGTCGACGTCGTCGTCTTCTCCGCCGACGAGCCAGATAACCATGCCGTCGTCACCTTCGTCTTCCCAAGGAAGCACGCCTTCGACCGAGTACCGGTCGACCGTGATGTCGTCGTGGTTGTCGTCGACAGGGGCCACAACAGCAAGCTCTACCTCGGCATCTGGTGGCTGGTCACGCAAAATGTCAATGAGTTCTCGCACACGCATAATCAGTCCCTTTCATTGCGACCTGTGAGTTTTACCGGCTTATTAGTGCTCGTCCAACCAAGCAGGTGCTTGAGCCAACAGAAATAGGCTGACATCCTTGCAACGGTCGAGGGTTGCGCACAGTGGTTCGTCGAGGCTCGAGTACACATCGGCAAGCTCGATCGACAAACGGGCGACAATGGACAGGCTGCGATCGGGAGCATCGGTGACGCTTGCGAACGAGTCGATGGCCGACACCTCGACCGGAAGATCGATGCCGCCAACTCCTGCGAGTTCGGTGGCCAAGATGAGCAGATCGGGTGGATGCACCAACGGCGGAAGGGTCCAAGTGAAGTGCACCGGGAACGCAAACCCTGACGGCGGTTGATCGTCGGGGTCGTCCATCTTCAGCACTTCGTCTTCAAAGCCGAGCAATGCGCGGGGATCAACCTCGAGCGACAGGTGCAGGTCGATGGGTCCGCTGCACGCTTCTTCGGGGTGCAGGTCTACTTCCCAGAGTTGACGAAGCGAGTAGGTCTCTACGAAATGGCGCTCGTCGTGCACGTGAAAGCCATGGTCGATGGCGTGACTCTTCACATCGGCGATGAAACCGGCAACATCGATAACAGCCAAGTCGGACCCTTCTGTGTGTATTTCGCTCGGCGAGCGATGTCCTGACACTACCCTGAAGCGATGTTGCTCGACGCCCTCGCGCTTTTTGGGTCGATTGCCGACGCGGTCGGCGCGGGCTTACGCGCCGTCACCGACTGGGGTCCTTCTGGTCAACGTGAGGGCCAGTACAGCGCCGATCTGATTGCTGATCAGATAGTGCTCACGGCGCTTGCCGACGCTGATCTCAGCGTGTTGTCCGAAGAGAGCGGACTCACCATTCGCGGCAGCGCCGATCTCGTCA
The DNA here is from genome assembly GCA_026393695.1 of Actinomycetota bacterium. GTDB lineage: Bacteria > Actinomycetota > Acidimicrobiia > Acidimicrobiales > Ilumatobacteraceae > WLMZ01. The sequence goes on along the minus strand of JAPKZR010000282.1, from coordinate 13,980 downwards.
TCGTCGATCCGCTCGATGGCTCTACCAATGCCAGCCACGGAGTGCCGTGGTTCGCTACGTCGCTCTGCCTCGTCGATGCCGACGGAGCAGCAGTGGCGCTCGTGCGCGACCAAGCAAGCGGCGAGACCTATACCGCGATTCGCGGCCAAGGCGCTTGGTGCGGTGACACCAAGTTGTCAGCTTCGCGGTGTACCGATCTGGCCGACGCGTTCGTGGGTCTCAGTGGTCTGCCGCCACGGCATCTTGGGTGGCGTCAGTTTCGTGCACTTGGAGCCGCGGCGCTCGATCTGTGTTTGGTCGCGTCTGGTGTGCTCGATGGCTTTATCGATTGCAGTATCGACGCTCACGGAGTTTGGGATTACGCGGCCGGGGTGCTTATCTGCAGCGAGGCCGGAGCTGGCGTGAGCGATGCGTTGGGTCGAGACCTCTTGGTTCGTGATCCGGCCCTGAAGCGCACTCCGGTGGCTGGCGCTACGCCGCAACTGCTGCAACAACTGATGTCAGCGCGCGGCAGCTTTATCTAGCGACACGCTCAGCCCGCGACGGGACTGCGCTCGCCATCGTTCCAACTGCGCGTGGCAGTGGGGTGGCGCAGCTTGCCCAAGGCGCGGGCTTCGATCTGGCGGATGCGCTCACGGGTGAGGTCGAACGTGGCGCCGATTTCAGACAAGGTCTGAATGTCGTGGCCAATTCCGAATCGTGCCGAAAGCACAGCGCGCTCGCGTTCGCTGAGTCGTGCGAGTTGGGCGTGTAAGGCCTGACGTTCGAGCGCCGAGGCGGCGGCGTCGAAAGGCGCGATCGCATCGGGGTCTTCGACCATGTCGCCCAGCACTGCTTCGCTATCGTCGCCCAGTGGGGACGACAACGACATGATGCCGCGGCGATGTTGCTGCACGAGGCCGATGCGCTCGGCGGTGATGCCGGTATCGGCAGAGATCTCTTCGCTGGTTGGCTGGCGATCGAGCGACTCCCACAACTTTGCGGTGCTCTGATCGATGAGGCTGTATTGCTCGCGAACATGCGAGGGCACGCGGATGGTGCGCGATGTGTCGTTGACCGCGCGGCCAATGGCTTGGCGAATCCACCATGTTGCGTAGGTGCTGAACTTGAAGCCCTTGGTGTGGTCGAACTTCTCGACCGCTTTCATCAAGCCAACGTTGCCTTCTTGAATCAGGTCGAGCAGGCCAAGACCGTGACCATCGAAACGCTTGGCGATGCTGACCACCAGACGCAAGTTGCTCTGAATAAATGTTTGGCGGGCGGCTGCTGCGGCGGCGATGAAGGCATCGAGCTCGGCGCGGCGCTTCACGCTGATCGGCGGCGTCGTGTCGAGTTGCTCTTGCGCAGCGCGGCCAATTTCGATGCGGGCTGCAAGTGTGCGCTCGTCTTCGATAGTGAGCAGAGCGTGCGCGCCGATCTCTTCGAGATAGCGGCGGAGAACGTCGTCCCCTCCGGAGTCACCGCTGCGTGATGCCATTGACGCGAACCGTAGTTGCCAAGGTCGCTGATTTGGGGGATTGTCGGTACGTTGCGGCAATACGCCGAGTTAGGATTCGGTCTCCGTTCGCGGGCGCATAGCTCAGTTGGTAGAGCACTGCCCTTACAAGGCAATGGTCGGGGGTTCGAGTCCCTCTGCGCCCACTCGTTGTTGTCGATTTCACAACACGTCCCTGGTCATGGCGGGGTTTGAAAGAGGAGTCGAAGGTGTCTCCGTCCGGTCCGCGGCGCTTCCGGCCCGTGCACTTCCGACCCGTCACGCGGAGCCAGCACCGCTTGCAGTTGGAACCGCTGTCGGTCGTCGAACGAGGTAGGGTTCGCGGCATGGAACAGAAGGTATGGACTGCAGCAGAACTGGAGAAGCTCAGCCCGGCCGAGCGCCACTCGCTTTTTGACGCCAGCGTCGTGACCGATCTCGACCAGGCACCCCAAGATTTGATCGAGCGGACCCGTACGCGGATTTACCAGCGGATAGCTCAGTCCGAGGCTCAGCGAGGGTGAGCGGTGAACGTCGCGAGGTCCGCGCGACTACCGCGTCCTGATCTCGACGGGAGTGCTCGTGCGTGCGTACTCCGTCGTCGGTCAACTGGGCCGGGACGGGGCAGTTGAGCTGGTGTCGCTCGAGATCGACACGGGGCACGACTGGGCGTAGACGACAGGGCCTCAGACGTCGGTTGCACCCACGTCGATTCCCATCGACGTGGCGCAGACGCTGTGGCTGAACGATGGTTGACTGGCCCCAGGTAACCAAGTCGTGCTCGTACTTGCAGGACAGCCCGTCGACGTGCAGTGGCAGCATCGTCCATCGGCGAGCCGGCGGGTCAGCATGGCCGCGCGGTCACCCAGCCGAACTCGGAGGAGACTCGTACGCCCAACCGAGGGTCGTGCCACGGGGCAACAATGTCTCGGAGCGCCTGGCAGAAGGCATCGCGGCCGATCGCATGGATGGCGGGGATCGACGGGCCGGCGGAGGCGAGTGCCCTGACCGCAGTGTCGACATCGGGCCATTCGTTGACCACCTCGACCGTGCCGCGATCGGTGAGTTCGAATCCTGCGGCGGTCAGCATCGCCTCGGCGACGGCGGACGTGTCGCCGAGACGCGTCGTCGCTGCCTGGTGGCTGGCGGGGGAGTGCTGGATGACGGCCCCGAAGTAGGGCAGCAGGCCCATGCGCTCGTAGGCGCCCCAGTAGGTCAGTCCGAGACGACCGGATTCCGTGAGGACACGCCGGGCCTCGACCAATGCGCCGTCGCACCCGTTCCAGATGCCGTTGAAGCTGGTGACCACGTCGAACGATCGATCGGTGAATGGGAGATCGAACATGTCGCCGACGCGGAAATCGGCCTCCGGCGTGCGCGCCATGGCAATGTCGATCAGCGCCGACGCGGCATCCAGCCCGCTCACGGTCGCTCCACGTCGGGCGGCGGCATTCGCCGCCAAACCGGAGCCGCAGGCCACGTCGAGCAGGCGCGTGCCAGCGCCGACACCGAGGCGATCGAGCAGCAAGTCGTTCGCTGGCCGCGCATACGGCTCGAACAGGTAGGCCCAGTCCGTCGCCTGAGCGCCCCAACCGCGCCCGGCCTCCCTCCAATCGCTGCGGTCTGGTGCCTCATTGGTGGACATAGCGGTCATGGCGTCTCCTAACGAGCACGATCGGTCGTGCTTTCTGACAGTACGACCGATCGTGCTAGGTTGTCAACAATGACTGCGGAACCTGTTGTAGCGCCTCGCCGGGTACGGCTCGACGGCCAGCGCACACGTCACCAGATTCTTGACACCGCCGTCCGCCTAGCCACGGTGGAGGGGCTCGACGGGTTGAGCATCGGCACGCTCGCCACCGCCACCGGTATCAGCAAGAGCGGTGTGTACGCCCATTTCGAGTCGAAGGAGGACCTGCAGTTGGCCACGGTGGACACCGCCCGCGACCTGTTCATCGCCGATGTCGTGGCGCCGGCACTCGCAAGCGAGGGGATTGCACGCCTTCGGGCGCTCTGTGAGTCGTTCCTGCACTTCGTCGAGCGGCGTACGCTGCCCGGCGGCTGCTTTTTCGCTGCTGCCGCCGCCGAATTGGGCGGTCGCCAAGGGCCGCTGAAGGCTCGCGTGGCGGCGAACCAGCGGGACTGGATGCGCCTGCTCACGGATGCCGCCGAGGAAGCCGTGCGCTGCGGCGAGTTGCTGGCCGACACCGACGTAGCGATGTTGGTCTTCGAGCTAAACGCACTGGTGGTCGCAGCGAACACGGCGTTCCTGTTGCACGACGACGAGACTCCGATCGCCCGCGCACGCGCTGCGGTGGCGCGCGTGATCATGGCCTCCGTGCCGAGTGCCGATGCGGGCTGAACCGAGGTGGCCGCACATCGCGCAGCAATCGGCACCGTCGGCTCGCATCGCCCGTTGATGCGCAGGCGGCTCGGGTCTGCCCTGCGAGTCGGGACCGGGCGTCCGAGCACGACCGGCAGAAGTCCCCTCATTGCGAGGAACGCGTCGCGGGGGTTCGAAAGCCGTCCCTGAACGCCCACTCGTTGTTGTCGATTTCAATGCGTTACCAGTCCTGCTACCGTCGCCAAGATGATATCGTCGTCGGCGTGACTGATATCCTCATACGTGATGTGCCTGACAACGTCGTTGCAGCACTCGACGCCAACGCACAACGCGCGGGCATCACGCGCGCCGAGTATTTGCGCCGGGTGCTCGCCGATCAGCAACCACCGGCGCTCACGCGCGACCATCTGCACCGTTTCGCCCAACGCACGGCCGATTTGGGTGATCCCGAGGTGATGGTTGCCGCATGGCGGTGACCAGATGGCTCATCGATAAGTCAGCCCTCGCCCGTATCAACACCGCGAGCGACGAGTGGCTGTTACGAATCCAACGTGGCCTGGTGAGGATCTCAACGGTTACGTTGCTTGAGGTCGGCTTCTCGACACGCAACGGCGCCGAACACCGCACGACACTCGGCGAACCACCAGTGTCGTCGATGAACGTTGAACATCTCACGCCGGCAATCGAAGCTCGTGCCCTTGAGATTCAGATGCTGCTGGCCGACCTTGGCCAGCATCGGGCGCCGTCGATTCCCGATTTGCTGATCGCTGCGACCGCTGAGATCGCACGACTCACGGTGTTGCACGTCGACAAAGACTTCGACCTCATTGCCGCGATCACCGGCCAGTCCATCGAACGCCTGCAGGTCTGACGATCGGCGTGCGACACGATTGGGCGTAGTCGTCGCCGAGGCCTGACTGAAATGAGTCGGGCGTTCTCGTCGGCACACTCGAGCTTTGTGCGATAGCGGTCGACGCGAGTTTCGGTCATGGCACACCGCGCATGCTGTTGTTGCGCGCATCGTGAGTGAGTTCGGCCAAGCCAAGAGTCTCGAGCAATGGAGGCAGGTACATGGCGAACCTGCCCCGATACCCCTTGCGAAGTCCGTACCAGCCGCCGACCGGATTGTCCGTCGCTCGTCCAAATGCTTCGACCGTGCCAGGCGCAGCCTCCTTGTTCTCATCGGCGGCGCCGAGCAGAACCCAGTCTCCCTGAGCGAGGAGCCACGCATGTAGGTCATCGACTGCCCCCCACAAGTAGACGAGCTTGGTTGATCCCACTTGGCAAACCAGTTGGTGAGGATCAGTCGTTTGGTCTCGGTACATCTCGTACGCCGAGCTGCCCGGGGGAGTGGTGAGCTTCCATGGATCGTCCTTGCTTCCGATGGTCATGACGGCTTCTCCTGAGATGTGGATGGCAATGCGATGGTAAGCCACATTCGTTTGCGGGTCGGCTGCTTCGCGGGCTCGGATCACTTCTCGAGGGCTGCGGCGAGACGTTCGAGTGTGTGGCTCATCGTGCTGCGGTTGCGCTCTGTTCGATCATCGATTCCCGACATTTTCTTGCTGAACTCCAACACCGAATCGGGCCGCAGGTCGTCGCTCCACTCCGTGACCCGACAGCCTGTCTCCGTTGGCTCGAAGCGGTAGCCCCACGTGGAGAAGTGAAAATCGCGCATTGAGCACTCGAAGGCAAAAGACCGACCTGGTTCGGCCTCGATGACCTTGCCCTGCGTGGTCCATTCGAACTCACCGTTGTGATTGTGCCCGTCGAAGATGGCCCCCACGGCCGGGCCGTCAAACCCTTCGTGCCACTCACAGGCGTGGCACTCCTGCGACCACTCGCCCATGCGAGTGACATCAGAAATTGCGGCGTAGGCCTCTTGCGGGGAAGCGGCGATGTCTCGGGAGATCTCAATTCTGTTCGTCACGTTGATGAGTTCACCACGCAAAGAACTCTTGAGCAACTCGTTGCGAGCGTTGCTGGACGAAAGGTCGCTGCAGCAGTACGGTCATCGCCACGATGGAGCAAGCGTTGAAGATCGAACGTGCCGGGCGACCCAGAGATGCGCGTCTCGATGATGCGATCGTGGCCGCCACGATTGAGTTACTCGAAGAGCGCGGCTACAACGACATGAGCCTCGCCGCTGTGGCCGAGCGCGCCGGCACATCTACGACGGCTATCTATCGACGTTGGAAGTCGAAGTCTGAGTTGGTCGCGCACGCCGTGTTCCGAACCGAGGGCGACGACGTCGTGGCTGAGACTGACAACATTGCTGTCGACATCGCTTCGATGGTTCGATGGGCTGCCGAGAAGCTTGCCCGCCCAGCAGCGTTAGCCGCGGTGGTTGGCATCTTGGGTGAGTCACGCTCTGAGCGAGTGGCTCGGTCAACAGCCGCAGCGATGGCGTCGAAGCGAGTGATCGATCGCCTGAACCGGGCCAAAGACCGCGGCGAGATTCGCGCCGACGTCGACACCCGTGTGCTTGCGTCGCTCATTGCCGGGCCGGTGCTGAACGAGGTGTTTGCGGGTGGGGCCGCCCATGTCAACGAGCGTTGGATCGCCGAACTTGTGTCCATCGTTCTTGATGGCGTGCGCCCGCGATGAGCGTTGCACTGCAGCTCTTGGCCGAGTAGCGACTTACGCTACGATCCGCTGCGTAATTGGTAAGAGCGCATGAAGGCGCCAGCGAATACTGATACGTGATGATCACTTTGGGGGATATCGAATGAGCAACGAAATTCGAATCGATGACCTGGCTGCTCCGGTGCTCAACGACATGCAGCGCATGGCGCTCGACTACGGCGAGTCGGTACACACAGAACTCAGCGTCGATGCGGTGTGTGCGGCTGCGATGGCGAGCACCGGTCTGAGTGACTTCGGGCCCAACGATTTCCGAGAGCGTCTCAACGTGCAGCTCTCCGAGATGAACGACGACCCAGATCGCACCGGCATCGGACGGATGCTGATGTTCGGCGATTGCTCGCGATATGCCGCCAATCGCTTGTTGATCAACGATCTCCTCAAGCGTCATCCTGAGATCCTTGAGATCCCGATCGAGAAGCCGGTCATCGTCGTGGGCCTTCCGCGTTCCGGCACGACCCATTTGGTGAACCTGCTCGCAGCCGACACTCGGTTCCGGTCGATGCCGTTGTGGGAGTCGTACGAACCGGTGCCTCATCCCAACGAGGTCGTTGAGGCCGGTGCGATTGATCCGCGCTGGACTCGATGCAACCAGACATGGAAGGCAATGCAGCGAGCGGCGCCGTTCATCGCCGCAATGCACCCAATGGAGCCCGACCACGTTCACGAAGAGAACGAACTGATGGCGCCCGACTTCTCGAACTACAACGTCGAATGGGTGGCTCGCACGCCGAAGTGGCGCGACTACTACCTCGCTCACGATCAGACAGAGCACTATGCCTATATGAAGACCGTGCTGCAGATCATGCAGTGGTATCGGCCTCGGCAGCGTTGGGTGCTCAAGTCGCCGCAGCACCTTGAGCAACTCGGTCCGCTGATGGCCACCTTTCCTGATGCGACCATCGTGGTCACCCATCGCGATCCGGTGGCGGTGGTGCAATCCACCATCACGATGAATTGCTACGGGGCTCGCACCGCGTATCGATCAACGAAACCCGAGTGGTATCGCGACTACTGGGCCGAGCGCATCCGGTTGCTGCTTGAGTCGTCGATTCGCGATCGGCACCTGTTGCCCGAGGGACGCACGATTCATGTGTTGTTCCACGAATACATGGCCGATGAGATGGGCACGCTTGCATCCATTTACGAGTGTGCCGGCCTTGAATTCACACCTCAAGCAGTCGCCGAAATTGGGGCCTACCAAGCCGCTCACCCACGCGGCAAAGAGGGCAGGGTTATCTACGACCTTCGCCGCCAATTCTCGGTTACTCCAGAAGAACTCCGCGCTCCGTTCGACTTTTACTACGAGCGCTTCCCCGTGCGAATTGAGGTTCAGTGAACATTCAGCAGCAGGTCGATCACCTGATCGATACCCGGCCCGGCAAAGTATTGCTGACGCCCACCTACGACGATCCCGCGTATCCGATTGTCGATGGCCTTGTGTATCGCTCGGGCGGCACCACCGCGTCGTACATGGTGCTTACCGACACGGGGCGCATCATCGTGAACAGCGGCATGGGTTACGAAGCGCCGCACCACAAGCGAGTGTTCGATGCGATTCGTCCGGGGCCGACCCACCATGTCATCTCCACGCAAGCGCACGTTGATCATGTGGGCGGTGTCGATCTGTTCAAGCAAGAGGGCACCACCTACATTGCGCAGGCCAACAACGTGGCCTGTCAGGCCGACGACAAACGCATCCAGGGTCTGCGCATGCGCACTGCTGGCATCTGGTTCGACATGCTCGGCACCGACGCTCGCCGCATCGCTGGCCAGAACCCAGGCGTGTCAATGCGGCAGTCGAACCCCATCCCCGATGTGTTCGTTCATGACCGACTCGCGTTGCATGTCGACGGACTCGACATCGAACTCATCGCCGCTGTCGGCGAGACCATCGATTGCCTCGTTGTGTGGCTGCCCGCGCAACGCATCGCCATGGTGAGCAATCTCTTCGGTCCGCTGTTCCCGCACTTCCCAAACCTCAACACCATTCGTGGCGACAGGTATCGCTTTGTTGAGCCGTATCTCGCTACCAACCGCATGGTTCGCGATCTCAAGCCCGAGGTGCTCATCACCGGCAGGGCCGACGCGATTGTTGGGGCCGACCTCATCGATGCATCGCTCGGGCGCCTTCATGGTGCGGTCGATTATGTGCATCAACGCGCGCTCGAGGGTTTCAACGCCGGCACCGATGTCTCCACACTGATGCGTGAGATTCAGCTACCACCCGAGCTTCGAGTCGGGCAGGGCTACGGCAAGGTTGCGTGGGCTGTGCGCACGCTGTGGGAGACCTACATTGGTTGGTTCAAACTGCAGTCCACTACCGAGTTGTATCCCGATTCGGCTGACGCTGCGCTGGGCGAACTCGTGGCCGTTACCGGTGGCTCGGCCGCTCTCGAGCGAGCTTCGGCAGCGCTCTCGCGCGGTGACGCCGTGCTCGCCATTCGCATCGGCGAGGCCGTTGCTTCGGTGGACCCCACCACTTCGGGACTCCGCAATCTGATGGCATCAGCGCACCGCTACTTGCTCGATCATGGCGGCGACGAAAGCTTCTGGGAGCACGGTTGGCTGCAGACTGAGTTGGCGCGCTGGAGCACTCCTTGATTGCCGCAGAGGCGACGCCCGGGATGGCCAGATGCGTGCGCTAACTCACCTGCAGCGACTTGAAGCCGAGAGCATTCAGATCTTTCGAGAGGCCGTGTCTGAGTCTGAGCGTCCAGCGATGCTGTACTCAGTTGGCAAAGACAGCGCGGTGATGTTGCATCTCGCAATCAAGGCGTTTGCGCCGTCGCTGCCACCGTTTCCGTTGGTGCATGTTGACACCACATGGAAGTTCCATGAGATGTACGAGTTCCGCGATCGCATGGCCCGCAGCGTCGGCATGGATCTGCTGGTGTACCAAAACCCTGAGTGCGTCGAGAAGGGCATCAACCCGTTCGACCATGGGTCTGCCATGCACACCGACATGTGGAAGACCGAGGGGCTGAAGCAAGCGATCGATAAATATGGCTTCGATCTGGCCTTCGGCGGGGCGCGTCGCGATGAAGAGAAGTCGCGTGCCAAAGAGCGCGTGTTCTCGATCCGTTCGGCTCAGCACCGATGGGACCCAAAGCAGCAACGGCCAGAGCTGTGGCATCTGTACAACGCTCGTGTTCGTCCCGGCGAGAGCGTGAGAGTGTTTCCGCTGTCCAACTGGACGGAGCTCGATGTGTGGCAATACATCCACATCGAAAAGATCCCGATCGTGCCGCTGTATCTGGCAGCGATGCGGCCTGTGGTCCAACGCAACGGCACCTTGATCATGGTCGACGACAACCGCATGCCCGTGCAGCCCGGCGAGGTTGTCGAGCGCAACGTGCGGTTCCGAACCCTTGGCTGTTATCCGCTCACCGGGGCTATCGAATCCACCGCCTCAACACTTCCTGAGATCATCAAAGAGATGCTGCTCACCACGAGCTCCGAACGCCAAGGTCGAGTCATCGACCACGATTCGTCCGCGTCGATGGAAAAGAAGAAGCAAGAGGGTTACTTCTAATGGCGCATGCCACCGGAGACCTGTCGTCCAGCGATATCGAGGCGTATCTCGCTCAGCATGAGCGCAAGTCGATGCTGCGGTTCATCACGTGTGGCAGCGTCGACGACGGCAAATCAACGTTGATCGGGCGCTTGCTCTACGACTCGAAGTTGGTGTTCGAAGATCACCTCGCGGCGCTTGAGTCCGACTCGAAGAAGGTGGGCACGCAAGGCGGCGAACTCGACTTTGCATTGCTGGTCGATGGCTTGGCGGCCGAGCGCGAGCAAGGCATCACCATCGATGTGGCGTATCGATTCTTTTCTACCGAGAAGCGTAAGTTCATCGTGGCCGACACCCCAGGCCACGAGCAGTACACGCGCAACATGGTCACTGGCGCTTCCACGGCGAGCCTTGCGGTGATTCTCATCGATGCGCGCAAGGGTGTGCTCACCCAAACCCGGCGTCATTCGTATTTGGTTTCACTGCTCGGCATTCGCCAGATCGTGGTCGCAGTGAACAAGCTCGATCTCGTCGATTATTCGCAGGAGACCTTCGACCAAATAGAAGCCGACTACCGCGCGTTTGCTGCCGAGATCGGACTGCACGACATCACGTGCATCCCAATGTCGGCGTTGCGTGGCGACAACATCATTGAAACAAGCGAGCGCATGCCTTGGTATTCGGGGTCCACGCTGATGCACCATCTTGAGACTGTCGATGTCGAAGACGTGCAGCACGAGGGTTCGTTCCGAATGCCAGTGCAGTGGGTGAACCGTCCGAACCTCGACTTTCGTGGGTTCTCTGGAACCATCGTCGGCGGCACCGTGAAACCCGGTGACATTGTTCGGGTGGTGCCGTCGGGTCGCGAGAGTTCGGTGGCTCGCATCGTTACCGCCGATGGCGACCTCAACGAGGCGGTGGCTGGGCAGGCGGTCACCATCACGCTGGCCGACGAGATCGACATCAGCCGCGGCGACGTCATCGCAGCGGCCAGTGATCCGCCTGGTGCAGCCGATCAGTTCGAGTGTCACATCGTGTGGATGAGCGACGAGCCGATGTTGCCGGGGCGCCCGTATCTGCTCAAGCTCGGCGCTCAGACCGTGACTGCAACCGTGGCTCAGCCCAAGTACAAGGTCAACGTGAACAGCCTCGAACATGTGGCAGCGCGAACCCTTGAGCTCAACGAGATCGGCGTGTGCAACCTGAGCCTCGATCGGCCAGTGGCGTTCGACCCGTATGCGATCAATCGAGACATGGGTGGCTTCATTCTCATCGATCGCTATACCCACAACACGGTTGCTGCAGGGCTGCTGCACTTCGCATTGCGACGCGCCGACAACGTTCACTGGCAGGCAATCACTGTCGATAAGCAAGCTCGCTCGGTGATCAAGGGTCAACGCGGTTGCGTGGTGTGGCTCACCGGACTCTCTGGCGCTGGCAAGTCGACTATCGCCAACATTGTTGAGCAGAAGCTGCACGCGATGGGCCGCCACACGTATCTGCTCGACGGCGACAACGTGCGTCACGGGCTGAACCGCGACCTCGGCTTCACTGACGCCGATCGAGTTGAGAACATTCGACGTGTGGCCGAGGTAGCCAAGCTGATGGTCGACGCGGGCATCATCGTGATCGCGTCGTTCATCTCGCCGTTTAAGGCCGAGCGCCAAATGGCCCGCGAGTTAGTCGCCGAGAATGAGTTCATCGAGGTGTTCGTCGACTCAACACTTGCGGTTGCCGAACAGCGTGACACCAAGGGGCTGTATGCAAAAGCGCGGCGTGGCGAGCTGGCTCACTTCACTGGCATCGACTCGCCATACGAAGCGCCCGAAGCGCCCGAGTTACGGATCGATACAAGCCGATCGCACACTGCCGACATCGGCGCCGACGAGATCGTCGAACGACTCCGGCGCGCTGGCGTGTTCGGCGCATTGAGCGATGGTGCACAGTGAACGACCACGCTTTGGCGGCGATGCTTGCAGAGCAGGCCGGTCAACTGCTGCTCACTATTCGTGACCTCGGTGGCGACGAAGGCGATCGCCGGTCGAACGAGTTCCTCCTTGCTGCGCTCGCCGAACATCGTCCGGCCGACAGCGTGCTCTCCGAAGAGAGCGTCGACGATCTCGCACGCCTCGCATCAGACCGTGTCTGGATTATCGACCCGCTCGACGGCACCCGCGAGTATGGCGAGCCGCCACGCGACGACTGGGCGGTGCATGTTGCGCTCACTAATGCTGGTGTTCCTGTCGCTGGCGCCGTTGCGCTCCCTGGTCGCGACATGGTGTTGAACACTGGCGCGCCGGCATCGCTTGCCCCCACTCATCACGGGCCGCCACGTATGGTCGTTTCGCGCACGAGACCGCCGGCATGCACCGACCAGCTGGTCGAGGCGCTCGGAGCCACCATCGTGCGTATGGGCTCCGCCGGGGCCAAGGCAATGGCAGTGGTGCTCGGTGATGCCGATGTGTACGCACATTCAGGTGGGCAATACGAGTGGGACTCGTGCGCCCCGGTCGCGGTGGCTGCGGCAGCAGGCTTGCATGTGTCTCGCCTCGATGGCTCGCCGCTGGTGTACAACCAGCCCGATCCGTACATGCCCGATTTGCTGATCTGTCGCGTCGAACTAGTGAATGCCGTACTCACTGCACTACGAATGGGGCCATGACGATGCCTGTGCAACTGCGACGTGACCTGAACATCGGTAGCGCGTGGATGCTGCCCGAGTGGAGCACCGGCCCTCGCGGCCACGAGCGTGTGGTGCTGGAAGCCGCCAAGGAAGCTGGCTATCGGGGCATCCAAGGTGCCGATCCGCGGCGTTGTCTCGATCTTGGTTTGGTGCCCATCGCGTTTGGGATTCGACCAGCGGCGGGCGATCTGCTCGACCAGGCGCGTCTGTGGGCCGATGCCGGTTTCGCCTGTGCCACGCTGTTGCTTGGCACCGGCATGGAAGACGACGATCAAGCGGCGCGTCTCGTTGAAGAAGTGATCGAGGTCAGCGTCGCCGCTCAGATTCCGCTCTATATCGAGACGCACCGCGCCACTGTCACGCAAGATATTTGGCGCACGGTGCAACTGGTGAAGCGCTTCCCAGAGATTCGTTTCAACGGCGACTTCTCGCATTGGTACACCGGCCTCGAGATGACCTTCGGCGACTTCGAAGGCAAGCTTGATTTCCTCGATCCGGTGTTTCAGCGTGTCCGCTACTTGCATGGTCGCATCGGCACATCGGGAAACATCCAAGTCGACATTGGCGAAGGCAATGGCCCCGATCAGCCCCATGTCGATCACTTCCGAGCCTTCTGGACCCGCGCGTTCGCAGGTTGCATTGCCTCGGCGCAACACGATGTGGGCGCAGAATCAGGCTTCGAAATTGGGTTCGCTCCCGAGCTCTTACCAGCAGAAATCGGCTACGCGCGTCGTGTGCCTGGGCCCGACGGCACGATGCAAGAAGAGGGCGACCGCTGGCATCAGTCGCTCGTGCTGACCCGCATTGCATCCGAGTGCTTTGCCGCCGCCCTTACGGCGTAACGGCCGAGCCCTTGACTACAGTGGTACCATATCACGTACCACTGCAAAGGAGCCACGATGGCCATCACGGCAAGCGAAGCCCGCAAAAACCTGTTTCCGCTGATCGAGCAAGTCAATGAAGATCGCACGCCAGTGGAGATCACCTCGAAGCGAGGTGACGCGGTGCTCATCGGAATTGACGATTATCGCGCACTCGAGGAGACGGCCCACCTGCTTCGGTCTCCTGCCAACGTTCGGCGACTACTTGAGAGCCTCGAGCAGGCGCGGTCGGGCCAGGCAGTTCAGCGCGAACTCGACCGGTGAGGTTTGTCTTCACGTCTCACGCGTGGCAGGACTACAACTTTTGGCAGACGACAGATCGATCCACTCTGAGGCGCATCAATCGATTGCTCGACGACGTCGCCCGTGACCCCTATCGCGGAATCGGGAAGCCGGAACAGTTGCGCCATGCGCTTGCCGGCGCATGGTCTCGTCGGATCG
>JAPKZR010000331.1 GCA_026393695.1 Actinomycetota bacterium | reverse complement strand
GCAACACCCTCGAGGATGGTGGCACCGGTTTTGGCCTGACGGCTCACCGCTGCGTCGACACCGTCGATGCCGGCGAACATCATTGTTGGCCGCGCCCCAAGCATCACCGAATCACCGATGGCGAACACCGTGAATTTGATGGGCGCCGCAGTAGTGGTGGTGGCCGCCTCGGTGGTGGTGGTCACCTCGCCGGGAACCGTGGACGCCACCGGCTGCGAGCTTGTAGAACCGGAGGGCTCGGTGTTGGGCGTAGCGGGCGAAGGGGCTTGCAGACCTCGCTCGAACGAGCACTCATTCACGTTGGTGCATTTCAACGGTGCCAGCGCAACTCGAACGCCGAGGAAGCCCAACAACAGCGAAGCGCAGGCGAGTCCGGCAATCAGGTTGCGACGCTCGTTAGCCCCAAAACCGCGCCGGTTGCGCCACCACGCAGCAAAGCGCCCCGTGCGAATCGGCATCTCTACGAAGCGATAGCTGACCTCGGCAACAAGACCGGCGCAGACCCAGGCAAACAACATTTGGGACACGCTGAGCTGTACGCCAGCCTCTTTACGAATGAACTGATAGATCGGCCAATGAAACAGATACAAGCCGTACGAACGCGTGCCCACCCAGTTGAACAAGGGGTTGCTGAGGATCTTCGACATACGCGTGCCGCGGTGTGTCACCGCAGCAATCGTCATCAGCGTGGCCAACCCAGTGAGCAGCAATCCACCGCGGAAGATGGGGGCGTACCAACTGGAGGTGAAGGTTGAGAACAACTCAAACTTGAGCACCAGGAAAGCGAGCATCAAGAGCCCAGCGACGCCGACCCGGTTCAGCAACCGTGCCTTGTGACGCAACGGCCCACGCATGATGGCCACTGGTCGCCACACCATCGCGAAGCCGGCGCCGAGCAGGATGCCGCTCATTCGGCTCATGGTTCCGAGGTACAAGAAGTTGTTCTTCTCGACGACGCGTCCAAAGACCTCGAACGTGCACGGCGGCCCGAGTCTCTCGCGGCCACCCAGGACCACAGCGCAATCGGGCAACGACCCAGAGTGGAAGAACAACGCGGTGGCGATGGTGATGAGAATCGAGATGCCGAGCATCCACAAACCAACACGGGGAAGTCGTGCTCGCCCCTTGCGTAAGACCACGAGCATCACCAATGGCCACAGCAAATAGAACTGTTCCTCGACCGCTAGCGACCACAGGTGGCGCAACGGAACAAAGTCGAACTCGCCCGTGTAGCTCTGGCCGCTGATGACCTGGAACCAGTTGGTCGAGTACGTCACCGCTGCCATCAGGTCGCCGCGCAGCTTGCCCAACGCCTCGGGGAACAACACGAGGCAATACACAGCCACCATCAGCATCGCGAGGTACAGCGCCGGGAGCAGGCGTCGGAATCGACGACGCCAAAAGTCAGCGAGGTGAAGCCGCCCGGTGCGTTCGTGTTCGGCAATCAACAACATGGTGATGAGATAGCCACTGATCACAAAGAAGACTTCGACACCCAAGAAGCCAGCGCCGAGCCACAAGTGGGCGTGATACAGCATCACGGCCAGCACTGCGACCGCGCGCATACCGTCGAGGCCGGGAAGATACGGCACGCGACTGATCTGCTGCGCAGGCGCGCGGGTAGTGGGTCGAGTGGTGATGGAGTTCATTATTGCCGATGGGCGCGAGGCTCCGAGGGCACGCCACCCAACGCGTCACTATCAGTGAGCGGCTGCCAACTTCAGGTTCGCGTAGATCTCGCGGGTGGCCGTGCTGCGATTGAGCGTGTAGAAGTGCAACCCGGGAGCGCCGGCGAGCAACAATGCTTCGCACAATTCGGTGGCCACGTGCACGCCAATCTTGCGCACTTCGTGAGGATCGTCGGTGGCAGCGAGTCGGTCGATCAGCCATGAAGGCAACGCCGTGCCGCTCATCTGTGCCATGCGCTGAATCTGGCCCTTGTTGGTCACAGGCATGATGCCAGGCAGCACCGGCTTGTCGACGCCGAGGGCCTGCAACTCGTCGACGAGACGCACGTAGTGGTCGACATCGAAGAAGAACTGAGTGATGGCAAAGTCGGCGCGGCGAAGTTTGTCGGCCAAGCGGCGGCGATCGGTTGCCATGTCGGGCGAACGAGGATGCCCCTCGGGATGGGCAGCTACGCCAATAGAGAAGTACTCGTGCAGGTCGATGTCGACAACAAGTTCGCTGGCGAAGGCGTAATCGCTTGGGGCCACCTCGGCGGGATCGTTTGGCGCATCGCCGCCCAACGCCATGATGTTTTCGACATCGGCGTCGCGGTAGTGAGCGAGAATCTCGGCGATCTCGGCGCGAGTGTGGCCTTGGCAGGTGAGATGCGCCATCGGCGTGACCTCGGTTTCGCGGCGCACCCATGTGACCACATCGCGTGTGCGAGCACGGGTAGAGCCGCCGGCCCCATAGGTGACCGACACGAACGAGGGATTCAACGGCTCGAGTTCGGCGATCGTGCGCCCGAGCGTGAGTTGCGCGTCGTCGGATTTCGGCGGAAAAAACTCAAAAGAATACGTCGGACCGGCCCGGAGAAGGTCGCCAATTCTCGCCATGCGGGAAGACTAGCCCCAAGAGTTCACCACCGGCGAGGGGCTCGTTTGAATTTCGTCAACCGCTCAGTGACGGAAATGCCGCTCGCCGGTGAACACCATTTCGATGCCGTGCTCGTTGGCGGCAGCGATGACTTCGTCGTCGCGCACGCTGCCGCCGGGCTGGATGATGGCGCGGATGCCTGCTGCGGCCGCCGCATCGAGACCGTCGCGAAATGGGAAGAACGCATCGCTGGCACAGACACCGCCGCTGGCACGACCTGCGCTGCGATCTTGAGCAATGCGCGCCGAGTCGAGTCGGTTCTGTTGGCCGGCTCCGATGCCAAAGGCTTGGCCGTCTTTGGCGAACACAATCGCGTTACTGCTCACAACCGCGCAGACCTGCCATGCAAAGGCAAGGTCGTCCCATTGCGAAGCTGTGGGCACTGCATCGGTCACCACTTGCCACGAGCTACGGTCGAGGTTCACGGTGTCGGACTGCTGCACCAGCAGACCGCCGTCGACCGTGCGCACATCGAGCGACGAACCGGGCCACGACGCAGCCGACAGCACTCGCATGTTCTTCTTGGCGAGCAAGATCTCAAGCGCCTCAGGTTCGAACGAGGGGGCGACGACGACCTCGGTGAAGACCGGCGCGAGCGAAGTTGCCAGCGCCGCTGTGACAACTCGGTTGACGGCCACGATTCCGCCGAATGCGCTGACCGGATCGCAGGCGTTGGCACGGATGTAGGCCTCGGCAATATCGGCGTGAACGGCCACGCCGCAGGGATTGGCATGCTTCACAATGACCACCGCTGGCGCATCGAATCGGTTCGCTAAGCGCCATGCAGCCTCGGTGTCGTACACGTTGAGATAGCTGAGTTCTTTGCCGCCATGTTGCGCGGCCGTGTCCCACCAACTCTGCGCACCAACGCGGCGATAACGGGCTCCTTGCTGATGCGGATTTTCGCCGTAGCGCAGTGGCTGAGCGAGTTCGAGCGACAGGTGCAACGTGGCGGGCAAGGGTGACTCGTCGGCTGCCGGAGCGGCGAACCACGTGGCGATGTCGGCGTCGTACGCGGCGATGCGAGCGAACGCCGTGGCGGCCAGCGAACGCCGGGTAGCTGCAGTGAGCTGTCCCTCCTCGCGCAACTCGGTGAGCACGCCGTCGTATTGCGCTGGGTCCATCACCACACCGACATGGGCATGATTCTTTGCGGCGGCACGAATGAGCGTTGGCCCACCAATATCGATGAGATCAATGCTCGGGTCGCTGCTGAACGGATACAGGTTCACTACAGCGAGGGACAGCGGCTCGATGCCATATTCGGCGAGTTCGGCGACATGTTCGGGTTGATCGAGGTCAGCCAACAAACCGCCGTGGATCACAGGATGCAACGTGACCACCCGGTGCCCCAAGATGGCGGGATATCCGGTGAGGTCGGCCAGGTCAACCACCGGCAAACCGGCGCCAGCTATGGCTTTGGCGGTTCCGCCGCTGCTGACGAGGCGCCAACCAAGGTCGTGCAGTCCCTGCGCAAACTCGACGATTCCGGACTTATCGAACACTGAAAGCAAAGCTGAAGGCACAGCGGCGACCTTAGAACACCAAGAGTTGGGCCATTGTGCTCTGTTTACGCAACGTTCAACAGGCATATGGTTCGCGTGTATCCATCTACCCCGTTACTGGAGGATTGCAATGGACGTCAGCAAGGTAAGTAAAGGTTCGATGGTGTTTATCGGCGGAAGCGTTCTGTTCGCGATTGCATCATTTCTCGACTGGTTCAGCTTCGGATCAGTGTTCGGCGTCAGCCTTCCTGGGGCCAGCGCAAACGGATTTGATGCCGGGTTCTTGTGGTGCACGCTGTGGTTCATTGTGTTCCTCGGTGCGGCCGTGGTGCTGGCCCTGCCTGCATTCGGAGTTGCGGCCCCCAAGCTGCCGGCCGTGTCGTACGTAGCGGCCGGGGCGCTTGGCTCCATCTTCGTACTGCTCAAGCTCATCATCGGCATTGAGTTCTACGACCGCTCGGTGGGTATCTACATCGGACTCGTCGCTGCGTTGGTCGTCACATTCGGCGGATTCCTCGTCTACACAGAGTCCGGAGGCACGATCGAGGACCTCAAGGACATCGACAAGCTGCGCGCGTCATTCCAAAAGGCTGGCAGCGGCGACGCTTCGCCACCACCGCCACCGATGGGCTGACGCAGCCGAAGACAGAGAAAACGACTGAGGGCCCCGAGCGTGTGCCCGGGACCCTCACAGATTGTCGAACGATGGCAACGGGTCAGCGAAGGCTGGCCACGATCTCGGCCATCAAGTCGCCCGCTTCGGTTGGGTTCAGACCGATACGCACACCCGCTGCTGCGAGTGCGTCCATCTTGCCCTGAGCCGTGCCCTTGCCACCGCTGACGATGGCGCCAGCGTGGCCCATCTTCTTGCCGGCCGGCGCCGTAACGCCTGCAATGTAGGCGCTCATTGGCTTGGTGACATTGGCCTTGATGAACTCGGCTGCCTCTTCTTCGGCTGAGCCACCGATCTCGCCGATCATGATGATCGCGTGAGTCTCGGGGTCGGCCTGGAACTGGCTGAGGCAATCGATGAAGTTGGTGCCCGGCACAGGGTCGCCACCGATGCCCACGCACGTGGACACGCCGATGCCGCGCTGCTTGAGCTCGTAGAGCGCCTGATACGTGAGCGTGCCCGACCGCGACACGATGCCCACGTTGGGGCCCGAAGCGCTGGGCAGTTCGGCGATCTCACCGGCCGTGATGCCGATGTTGCACTTGCCGGGGCTGATAATGCCTGGGCAGTTTGGACCGAGCAAACGGGTGCCGGGGAAGTCGCGAAGGAGCGTGTTATAGACACGGGCTTCGTCTTGGGCCGGAATGCCCTCGGTGATGCACACCACGAAACGCACGCCTGCGGCGGCCGCTTCGAGAATGGCAGCCGAAGCCGCCTTGGGTGGCACGGCGATGAACGACGCATCGGCGCCGGTGGCGGCAACAGCGTCGGCAACGCTGTCGAACACTGGGATGCCTTCGACATCGAGACCGCCCTTGCCGGGGGTGACGCCGCCAACAACCTGAGTGCCGTAGGCCCGGTTGCGCAGGCCGTGGTACTTGCCCTGCCCACCCGTGAGACCCTGAACGATGACCTTGGTGTTCTGATCAACAAAAATTGCCATGACTCAGCCTCAGTTCGCGTTTGCGATTGCTACGGCCGCACGAGCGGCTTCCAACATGGTGGGTTTGCTCTGCAGCACGCTCTCGGGGATGCCGGCGCTGAGCAAGATCTGGCGGCCTTCCTCGGCGTTGGTGCCATCGAGACGAATCACGATCGGGGCCCGCAGCGAAACCCGGTTGAGGGCCTCGACGATTCCCTTGGCCACTTCTTCGCCGCGGGTGATGCCGCCGAAGATGTTGATGAGAATGCTCTTCACGCTCTGGTCGTAGTTGATGACCTCGAGCGCTGCCGACATCAGGTCGGCGTTCGCGCCGCCACCGATGTCGAGGAAGTTGGCTGCTGAGCCGCCCACTTGGTTGACCACGTCGAGCGTGCTCATCGCCAGACCGGCGCCGTTGGCGATGATGCCAACTGAACCTTGCAAACCGATGTACTGCAAGCCCTTTTCGCGAGCCAACAGTTCGCGCTCGTCGAGCACTTCGGTTTCGCGATACTCGGCCCACTCGGGGTGACGGAACTCGGCGTTATTGTCGAGGCTCACCTTGGCATCGAGCGCATGAATCTCGCCGGTTGGCTTGAGAATCAGCGGGTTGATCTCGGCGAGGTCGCAGTCGCCCTCGGTGAAGCAGCGGTACAACTTCACGAGAATAGAGGCAACGCCTTCGACCGACTTCTCGGCAACCGCTTCGATCTCGACGCCGCCTTCGACCGACAACATCAACAGATGCTTCTTGGCCGCACGATCGAGCGTGAAGCTGGCGTAATACTCCTCGGCGATGTCGCTGGCGTACTCGACCCACACGCGCTCGACAAGGTGGCCCTTGATGTCCATGCCCAAGATGTTTGCGGCATGCAGGCGAACTTCTTCTTCGTTGTTGGCCAGCTTGATGCCGCCAGCCTTACCGCGGCCGCCAACTTGCACCTGTGCCTTCACAACCACCGGATAACCGGCTGCAGCTGCCTGCACAACGGCTTCTTCCACGGTGTCGGCGATACCGCCGGGGCTCACCGGGATGTCGAAGCGGGCAAAGTACTGCTTTCCCTGATATTCGAAGAGATCCAAGGTCAGTCCTCTCTATTGTCGAGTTCGGTTTCGAGCCATGCAGCAATGCCCTTGAGCGAGCTGCCTGGTCCAAAGATTTGAGCGACACCCTGCTCGCGCAAGGCGCGGGCATCAGCGTCGGGGATCACGCCGCCACCAAAGACGAGTGCATCGCCGAGGTCGCGTTTACGAAGTTCTTCCATCACACGCGGAAACAGCGTGAGGTGCGCTCCGCTGAGCAACGACAGGCCGACAGCGTCGACATCTTCCTGCAGGGCCGTCTCGGCGATCTGTTCAGGGGTCTGATGCAACCCCGTGTAGATGACTTCGAAACCATGATCGCGAAGGGCGCGCGTGATGGTCTTCGCGCCCCGATCATGCCCATCGAGGCCGGGCTTGGCAACAACAACACGGTAGGTCCGCTTCACGAGTATCGAACCCTAGGCGCACTCACCCCATTTGTCACAACCGACGACACCAGAACGTGTAATGAGTATCCCGAACTCCGATCGGGCAGACTTGCCGGGATGCGCCGTCCACAGCTTCGATCACCCTTCGCCCGAGCCGTTGTACCTGTGCTCGGCGGCCTTGCCTTTTTTGCTGCGCTCGGTCTTTTCCTGTGGGGCATCGCCGTTTTCATCTCACACAACAGCGGCACCACAGCAAGCGGTTTTGCGCCAAGTGTCTTCGAGGCGGGGAATACCGCTTCGTTAGCCGGAGTCATCGACGACGGCGGATCCCTCATGCTGCCCGACCTGTTGAACTCGAGTGGTCGCCTCACCATCGTGCTCGATCACACCGGCGATGTCGAGAAGGCCAACTGGACCATCAGCATGGCCTATCCCGCCGATCGCGACGTGAACTGCAAAGTCGCGCAAATCAAAAAGACTCACCAGTTCACCGATTGCGAAGGCCGCACGTTGGGCGTGGCCGATCTCGCAGTACCGCCAAGCGGCGTGAAGCTCATTGTGTGGCCCGATGGTCGACTCACCATCAGCTTGAGAACGACTGACGGCTCTGTACCGAGCCCTACCAACGGCTAGCGCGCGGCGCCTAGCGGCGGGCGGGCACGGCATCGAGCAGACGCAGCGCAAACTCCTCGGCGTTGCGATCGAGATGGCGGCGGTTCATCGCCAAACCACCGATCACATCGGCGCCAACGCCCGAAATGATGCGGGTCATCTTGTCGAGTGTGCCGGCCGGATTGAGCGCAAATGTGCAGAACACTGCGGCCTGCTTGCCGCGCATCGCCGGGAGTTGGCTGAGCAACGCAGCACCGGCCGGAGCTTGTCCGACCAAAAAGAGTCCGTGGGTCCAGGTCCCCACAAGCACGATGTCGGCTTCTTGGATACTGGCGTGGTCAGGGTCGCGCACCTTCGATAATCCGGTGATGTCCCACTTGGCCTGCTGCAGGTTTGCTGCCACAAGCTCGGCTGCCTTCCACGTGTTACCCGTGAGGCTCTCAACAAGAATCGCTGCCTTCATGACTACAGATATAAGCACGTTCGAGGGCCTGAGTCGCGAAGTTGCGGCGTACACGCCCTTCAAGGGCGTGAGCGCCGCCACTTCGCCGCAGACTTACGTCTCTCGCGCCCGGATGATGTCGAGCACCTGCTTTCGCACCCGAGCCTTCGACCGAATGTGCCGATCGCCCACGTAAACGACCATCCAGCCCTGCGCAGCGAGCGAATGCTCGCGAGCCTCATCATGGTGAACGGCCTCAGATCCGAAGTGGAACTGTCGGCTGTGCGCCTCGATTGCCAATTTCACCCGAGGCACCGCGAAATCGACACGCGCCACAAACTGTCCCGACTCGGCAGTGACTACGTGTTGACGAACCAAGCCTTCGATGCCCCGAAGGCACGCCTCGAGCCGCAGCTCAAGGGTCGACTCCGTTGGCCGCCGATGACGCTCGGCCTCGTCGAGCAACGTCAGCAGGACTCGGGTGCCGCTCTGGCCCGGTCGGTGCAGACGCTCGGCTGTTTCGCGTACCCACAGCAGGCTCGCGCCTCGACGCCATGCAGATTCGAACGCCGCGCGAACACGATCGATCGGATCGACGGCGCCTAGGTCGGCCAACGTGCGGGCAACTCCGGTGCAGCGGATGTTGTCGATGCGTACCGCGTCGCAACCCGGAACGAGCGATCGATGTTGTTCGGCGAACGAGGCGATCACTGGGCGCCAATTCGGAACGATGACCTCGATCGGCCGGCGCGCATATCCGTCGAATCCGTGCAGCGCTGCCGCTGAGCGATGGCTGGCGATGCCCGCCTGCGACGACGCGAGCGTGGCGACGGTGAGTCGTTGCTCCCATGTGGGCACAGAACCAACGACGACCAGCACACCTGGCAACGGCTCAAGCAAGTGCCCCAACGATTTCAGCCGGGCAACAACTTTGTTTGAGACTCCAAGTTCGGCAGCCTGCTTGCGGGTAACCGCGCCGTGGCGAGAAGCTGCAAACTCGCCTACGGCACCCCATTGGGCGCAGGCGAACATAGGTCAAGGCTATGCAGCGTGGGCTGAGATCACGACGCCGGCCGCGAAGTGGCGGCGTACACGCCCTTCAAGGGCGTGAGCGCCGCAAGTTCGCCGCAGACTTAGAGCAGGTCGGCGAGGGCGGCCTCGAGCTTGGCGACGCGTTCTTCGAGTTGGGCAACCCGATCGACCACGCTGCCGGAAAGACCCGATGCAGTGATAGCCGCTGGCGCCGCCGATTGCTCGGCCTCTTCGGCGACAAGCTGCTGCCAGCGCTGCTCTTTTTGTCCGTGCTGGCGCTCGATGAGCTGCACCAACTGACGCTCGGCAAGTTGATGGAGGCACGTGTCGACATCGGCCACGTTGTCGAAGTTGTGCAACCGTTCGGTACGCGTGCGAAGTTCGGCCGCAGTCTGCGGGCCGCGCACCAGCAGCACTCCCATCACGGCAGCATCGGCTGCCTCAAGCGCGAACTTCTCGTCGAATACTTGGCGAACTCGCACGACCCCTCGGCCATGCGTGGGATGCACGATGCGCGCACAGCCCTGTGCCTTGAGCGTGCTCACGGCAGCGTCGACCTCGTGTTCGTCGAGCGTCATGACGGGATCACGCGATGACGACTGGTTGCACGCCGACACCAGCGAGTTCATCGACAACGGATACTGATCAGGAACGGTGCGTTCTTTTTCGATCAGACAACCAAGTACGCGGCCTTCGATGACAGAGAACATGGGTGCAAGCTACCCGTGTTGCGGCTCACGATCGGGACGATTGCGGCGCCACTGTTGCCACTCGCCCACCCGCGGCGAGCCATCGGCGCGATGACCCGACTTGGCGGTATGCACGCGTTGACTGGTGTAGATGCTTCGGTGGCCGCTGAATGCGTAGGCGATGACGCAGCCCACGGCGATGGGAGCAAACGCTGCCCCGCCAAACAGTTCGACGCCCATGATGGCGCAAGCAATCGGCGTGTTCGCGGCCCCAGCAAACACGGCGCAGAAACCAACCGCCGCAAGCAGTTGACCATTGAGCCCGAGGGGCAGCGCAAGTGCCGAGCCAAGTGTGGCCCCCATCATGAACAGGGGCGTGACCTCGCCGCCGATGAAACCGCTGCCGATGGCGATGATCGTGAACAGCAACTTGAGCGCGAACACCGCAAAGCCGAGGTGGTCACCGTGCAGCGCCCGTGCGGTGAGCGGCGACGACAGGCCCTGATAGTCGTGGCCGAACAACAGCACGAGTGCGATGGTTGCCGTGCCACCGATGAATGGCCGCAGCGGCGCCCACGGCACGCGCCGCGCCAGCATCGCTTTGAGGCTGTGCACCCACGACGAATATGCAGCACCAACAAGGCCGAACAACAGGCTGGCCGCGGCGACTCGAAGCAGCACCGACGCGGTGACATGGGGGCTGAGCGCATCGAACAGCGAGTGCTTGGCGCCGAGCGCACGCAACACCCGGTCGCCAACGATTGACGCGGTGAGCGCGGGAACCAGCGCCTCGAACCGCATGCGCCCGATGGACTGCACCTCGAGCGCAAACACTGCGCCCGCTACCGGCACCCCAAACACGGCGCCGAAACCGCCCGCCAACGACGCAATCAGCATGACCCGGCGATCGGCCGCCGAAAGCCGAATGACCCGCGCCAACGCATCGGACAAGCTGCCCGACATCTGCAACGCCGTGCCCTCGCGCCCGGCAGATGCACCGAACAAATGCGAGAGCCACGTACCCACAAGCACCATCGGCGCCATGCGCTGCGGCACCCAGGCAGTGGGCTCGTGGATCTCGTCGAGCAACAAGTTGTTGCCCTCACGCGAGCGACCACCGAGGTAGTGATAGACGACCCCGATGGCGAGACCCACCACCGGCAACAGATAGACCAACCACTGCCGGCCGTCTTCGCGCCAATGCGTGACACGCTCGAGACCCTCGAGGAAGACCCACGATGCAGCGCCAGCCAACGCACCCGAGAGCGCGCCCAGCATCGCCCAGCGCACGAGACGCACCAGCAACGACACCTGCTCGGTTGCGTAGCTGCGCCAACGGATGAGTGCCGTGTCCATTGGGTTGTTTTACAACTTCTTCAGCGGAGCCCACGCGAGGGCGAGATGTTTCGTGCCCACGTCGCGGAATCGGATGGTTGCCTCGGCCTTTTCGCCGCTGCCTTCGATGTTGATGATGACACCCTCGCCGAACGACGGATGCTCGACATCGTCGCCCACGCGCAGCGCCAACAACTGCGAGTTAGCGGGCTGCGGAGCCAAGCGCTTACCAGCATTGATAGCGGCATCGACAACGCGCTCGCGATGCGCTTCGGCGGCCTCACGGCTGTGCGAATCGCCGGAGTCACCCGAGCGCGATCGGTAGGCGCCAGCGCCCGCGTATGAACCTGAACCCGATCCGGAGTCGCGATCGCGGTAGCTCTGACGGCCATACGAGCTGCGCCCTGCGACATTGCCCTTTTGTTCCTGCAGCTCGGGTGGGATCTCGTCGAGGAAGCGCGACGACGGGTTGTACTGCGTGCTGCCAAACAGGCTGCGGCTCCAGGCGTGCGACACATGCAGTTTCTGTTGGGCACGGGTGATGCCCACATAGGCAAG
>JAPKZR010000269.1 GCA_026393695.1 Actinomycetota bacterium | reverse complement strand
GGGGTGCCGGTGCCACACGATTGCCGCTCTATCGACACAGGTTCCCGGCCCGTTAGTCAGGCCCAGCCACGAATCTTTTTGGTGGGTCGTCCGGGTGCCGGCAAAGGCACCCAAGGAACTCGACTCGCTCAACGCTTGGGTGTGCAATACGTGTCTACTGGCGACGTTCTGCGCAAGGCAATCGAGTCGCAGACACCACTCGGAACGGCCATCGAGAAGGTAATCAACGCAGGCAATCTCTTGCCGGCTGAATTGATCATCTCGCTCGTTGAGTCGTGCATTGAAGGCGACGGCTATGTGCTCGATGGTTTCCCCCGAACCGTCGCACAGGCCGTCGCCGTCACTTCGCAGGCATCAAGTTCGCCACCAATCGCCCTTGAGATTGCTATCCCGAGCAACGTTGCACTCGACCGATTAACACATCGAGGCCGCTCCGACGACGACATCACCATCGCCCGCCGACGCCTCGTGGTCTACGAGACCGAGACCGTGCCGATGTTGAGCTACTTGCAGAGCTGTGGCCTGCTGCACCGCATCGACGGTGATGCCCCAGCCGAAAGCGTTGAGCAGAGCATCTGGCAACGCGTCTCGGTGGTGCTCGGCTCAAGCCACCCAGCGCCCGCCGTGACCATGCCCACGCGCCGCAACTCATTGTCTGATGTCGCCTCGTTGTTCGGTGCGGTAGCCGCTGGCTGAGACCTGATTACCGCTGCCACTTCGGTGCGCAGCGCTACTGTGCCGAATGGCCAACGACCAACGGCGGACAAACACGATCACCACGGCACGCGCCCTTGCGGTTGTCGGCCTGCTGGTTGTGGGCGGCTGTTCTGGATCGAAAGCGGTTCGCGAATCTGCCAGTGCGAGTTCTCCCCCGGTTTCGGCCACATCTACGTCCATCCCTGAGCGAGCGACGACCACGCAGCGGGTGACGATCCCGGCACCAGCTACAACCGATGCGCCCGTCACCACCGACACCGAGCCGGCGGGCGTCGCAGTACCAACCTCACGAGCAGCGCCGCCGGCGGGTGGCGTCCTCATCCAAGACATGTCGTTGTCGCCAGGCGCGGCCGATCCGCGAGTGACCCAAGCCAACATCCACGAGACCATCTGCGTGGTCGGCTACTCCGCAAGCGTCCGCAACGTGAGCGCGGCCACCAAACGCAACGTGTTTGCCGAATACGGCATCTCCAACCCTGCGCCTGGCGCATACGAGGTTGACCACCTCATTCCGCTCGAACTGGGCGGGTCCAACGACATCGCCAACCTATGGCCCGAGCCCTATACCGGACCCGACAATGCCCGCGACAAAGACGTGTGGGAAAACCGGCTGCATAAACAAGTGTGCTTGGGACAGGTCACGCTCGCCGTGGCGCAGGATGCGATGATCCACTGGTGGCTGCTGCTTGATGCTGTTCCGGGTGGATCATCAGTCGGCGCACCGGCACCCCCAACGGTTGCACCGACCGCGCAAAGCTCTGCAGCAGCGTCAACCGACATCAAGCCGGGGGCGTTCTGCACGCCAGTTGATGCCCACGGCACATACAACGGCCTGTCATATCTTTGCTCCACCACGAAGGTCGACGGCACGCCGTATGCAGGTGGTCGCGCTCGCTGGCGCAAGGGCTGACCAAACCGCCACGTGCGCCGGTAATACAATCCGCCAAGTGAAGCTCGTCCCCAGCGCGTTGATCTCGATGGTGCTTGTGTTGAGCGCTACTGCTTTACCTGCTTCCACCGCGAGCGCCAATAGCGCTCTCGCCACCGCCGCCTATCGGCCGCTCACTCCGTGCCGCTTACTCGACACCCGCGAAGACCGGCGCACCAAGCCAACGGCGAGTGAATCGTTGTTGCTTACCGTGCGCGGGCGATGCGGCGTTACGGCCGACGCTACGGCGGTTGCAATCACCGTCACCGTTACCGACGCTGCTGGTGCGGGGTTCATCACCGCGTGGCCCTCTGGCGAACCGATGCCATTGGCCTCGACAGCCAACTATCTGGCGGGCGAAACACGAGCCAACGCAGCGCTGCTGTCACTCGGCGCCGATGGCAACCTCGCGCTCTTTGCTTCCAACAGCGTCCACATCGTGATCGATATCTCGGGTGAGTTTTTTACAAGCTCGGCAGTGGCTTCGGGCAGATTCGTAGCCATAACCCCGGTGCGAGCAATCGACACGCGAGCCAATGCCGGGGCGGCGCTGGCTCTCAACGGATCCGTCGAGGTTGCGCTTCCGGCCACCGTGCCCGCCGACGCCTCGGCGGTGGAGGTCACCATCACCAGCACCCGCGCTTCAGCTGCGGGTTTTGTTACCGCATACCCGGCCGGCACTGCCCGGCCATTTGTTTCGATGCTCAACACCGACGCGCCACAGCAGACGCGTACCGCAACACAAATCATGCCCGTCTCGGCAAATGGACTCACCGTGTTCTCAAATGCTGGGGGTCATCTGATTGTTGATGTAGTTGGCTATTTCACTGGGCCATCGGCGCCTGAAACTACCGACGGGCTCTTCGTTCCATCGGCTCCGAAGCGAGTGCTCGACACTCGCGAAGCCGTGAGGGTGTACGCCGGCGGAGCAATCGCGATCGACACCGCCGCCACCATTGGATCGGTCGCCGCTGTCGCCGCAAACATCACCGCAACTGACGCTGGCCCATCGGGTTACCTCACAGCGTGGGCTGCACAAACAGAGCAGCCGCCAACGCCAGCGCTCACGTACGAAAAGCGCGGCGAAGACATCGCCAACCTCGGCGTTGTTTCGGTGTCTACGGCCGGACTTGCAGTGGCAACAACATCAGTGGCGCATGTGGTGGTCGACATCACCGGCTGGTTCGTGGGCACGCCGCTGGCTACAACCACTGCTGCGCCGCTCAACAATGCACCAGTTCGCGTGAATCCCACCGCGCCGATCGGATGCCTCACGTACGTGCCGACCCCAACGAGCGACGGTCTCTACGTAACTAACATCGGCAAGTCACGAATCGTGGCGCACACCTATACGGCCGGCCCAAAGGGCCCGATTGTCGTCATCGGCGACTCGCTCACCTACGGAGCAGCGCTGCGCACCATACGCGGCCTGCGGACCAATGGTTGGGGCCCCATCTGCTACGACGCGCAGGTGGCGCGCAGCATCACGTACTCCACAACAACCCGACCAAGCGGCCTCACTACGGCGCTGAGAATCAAAACGTCTGACCCGGTTTGGAACGACCCAACCATCACCTGGATGGTGGGCCTTGGGACCAACGACGTGGTCTCGACAGGAACCAACACCATGCTCGCCAGAGCCCATATCGACCGCATGCTCACAGCCATTGGACCGAACCCGATTTGGTGGGTCAACGTGCACACGGCGAACCTCGCTGACCAACCACGCGAGCGAGCCTTTAACGCTGCCATTGCGAGCACTGGCGTGCATGTCATCGACTGGGCAACATTCTCTACGGGCGCGCCGTGGTTTGCTGGCGACCTCGTGCATCTGTCACCTACCGGCTACAACGCACGCGCCAGCTTTGTGGTGAGCAGCATTCACGGCTGGTAGCTATCGACGGACTCGGTGGCCCGCACCGCAAGCGTCAGTTCGGAAGTGTGTAGCTGTTTTCGAATTCGTCTTGCAGCACCGTTGCGATGGTGGCGCTGGTGTCGATGACCAATTCGTGCTCGAGGATTCGGGTGCGATACGACCAACCCGGAGGCATCGTCAAGCGATCGCCAAGGGTCCTCAGATTCTCGGCGCTCATGGTTGGGTCGACGCCGATGCAGTACGCCTGCATCACGTAGGCCAAGCCCTCGGGGCTCACGAGTTCGTACACCGGCTTGCCTGCGTCGAAGAAGAACACTGCACCGCGGTTCACGTAACGATTTTTGTACGGCCCGACATCGACGCCTTCGCTGAGGTCGAGCAGGGCAATGCGGCGCATGTTGAGACCGTTGAACTCGCGAAACACAGGATCGACAACGGCAACCTTCTGGCCAAAACCGTCGAGCATCCAATGACGAGGCCCGTTGAGCTTCACCATGAGCGCGCCCATATCTTTGGCGATGGTGCCAGCATCGAGGGTCTGCCACAGCTCTTGCGGGCAATCGTTAAGCAATTGGGTGCCGTAGACCTCGGCCTCGAGGCCGATCTCCCGCTTGAACACAGCGAGCACCTCGCCATAGCGAACGCCGCGCATGTCGGAGATCAGTCGGGGGGTTGCTGCTTCTGACATTTCGATCATCCTGTCTGTTCCTTTGAGTTCGTGAATACTGAAGATTACTGACGCGACATTTCGGCGCGGCTGGCGGCCTCGGCGGCGTCGCCGTATTTCTCTGGGCTCGCCTGCAGCACCACTTCGTAGAGCTCACCAGTGAACTCATAGGGGGCTGCGTAGCACTCGGAGACGCTTGAGCCGTGGTCGCTGCCGATGCTTGGCCCAATCGACGAGATCATCCGCATGTACATGTCGAGATTGGCGCCACCGGCCACGCGGCCGTTGACTACCAGTTCGATACTGCCGCGCATTCCTTCGCCACGGCGAAGCCGCACGAGGAGCTCGGAGTCGCCCAATGGAATCTCTGTGTCTGACTCGACGATGGTGTGATTGCTGAACGAGTTGTAGTCGAACATCAGGCGTTGGTTCTGCACGAACATCGACAAGCCTGAGTTCTGAGTGCCCGTAGCGAACAGCACACCCTCGTCGCCAGCGGCGAGGCTGACTCGAGCGGTGATGTCGGCATGGCGGCCGCCGATTGCGGCCGATGCCTGCGACGGCAACGGCGACATGGGTGGGCGGTACACATAGCGACGGCTCTCAGGGTGCGGCGAGTGATCGCGGAATCGTGCGCCGAACAACGCGAGGCCGCGGTCATCGAGCGGAAATACGCCGTGACGCTCGGCTTCGCTGTCCCACAACGCCACCATCTCGGCGAGCTTGTCGGGATCGCTGGCGGCGAGGTCGTTGCACTCTGAGCGATCGATCGAGAGGTGATAGAGCTCCCACGACTCAGTTGCGGGATCGATGCCAGGAGTGTGCTTGAACACTGCCTTCCACTCGCCAGCCACAATCGCCAAGCTGCCCATGTTCTCGAAGTACTGAACCGTGTTGGTTGCTGGCGCCGAAGGGTTGGCGATGACCGAGGCAAACGAGTGACCGGTTACTGGCAACTGATCGAGGCCGCGACGAACCTGCGGCGGCTCAACCCCAACAAGGTCGTACACGGTTGGCACAACATCGGAGACGAACACGAACTGGTCGCGCATGGTGCCGCGCTGCTCGGCCGGCACACCGTTTGGCCAATGGAACACCATCGGCACGTGCACACCACCCTCGTGGGTGTTCTGCTTGTACCAGCGGTACGGCGTGTTGCCCACTTGGGCCCAACCCCACGGGTAGTTGGTGTGGCTGTTTGGGCCACCGATGGTGTCGATGCGCTGCACTGCTTCGTCGGGCATCTCGATGATGCCGTTGAAGAACTTCATCTCGTGCATGACGCCGAACGGGCCGCCCTCTTGTGATGCACCGTTGTCGGCGTGCACCACGAGGATGGTGTTATCGAGTTGACCGAGGCGACGGAGACCTTCGACGAGGCGACCGATCTGCACGTCGGTGTGATCGAGGAACGCTGCGAAGGTCTCTTGCAAACGCGCTGCGAGCAAACGCTCGTTGTCGGAAAGATCGGCCCATGCATTCACGCCGGGGTTGCGTGGCGACAACACTGTGTCTGCCGGAATCACACCGCGCTCGATCTGCTTGTTGAACCAACGCTCACGGATGACATCCCAGCCTTCGTCGTAGCGGCCGCGGTACTTGGCCAGATACTCAGGTGGCGCTTGGTGAGGGGCGTGCGTGGCACCGAATGCAAGGTAGGTAAAGAACGGACGGTCGGGGCGAACACCCTTTGAGTCGGCGATCATCTTCAGCGCTTGATCGACCAGATCTTGCGACACGTGGTAGCCCTCTTCGGGAGTACCTGGCGTGTGAACTGGATGGTTGTCGGCTACGAGTTCGGGGTAGAACTGGTCGGTCTCGCCGTCCATGAAACCGTAGAAGCGATTGAAGCCACGAGCCAGCGGCCATTGATCGAATGGTCCAGCGGCCGAGCACTGCTCCATTGGCGCGAGGTGCCACTTGCCCAAGGCAAACGTGGCGTATCCGGCGTCGCCGAGCACTTCGGCCACGGTGGCTGCGTGGTTCGAGATGTGGCCGAGCTGGTTGGGGAACCCAGTGATGAAGTTCGAAACCGAGCGCATACCCACGGCGTGGTTTGCGCGGCCGGTAAGCAATGCGGCGCGAGTTGGCGAGCACAGCGGCGTGACGTGGAAGTTGGTGAACTGCAGACCGTTGGCGGCCAATGCATCGACATTTGGGGTTTCGATGTCTGAGCCAAAACAGCCGAACTGAGCAAAGCCGGTGTCGTCGAGCAAGACAATGACAACGTTGGGAGCATCGTCGCCCGGATGCGGCGCCACTTCGAATGACGGCACCGACTCGGCCACAGTTCGCCCAATACGACCTTGAAATTCTTCGTTGATCCCCACAGCTACCCCTTGCTCACAAGACAATGTATTGTCACGTTACATGACAATGAATCTCCGCAAGAACCCGAAGTGCGCGCCATGAAAATCCTGCGCTGTGCATCCGGCCTTACAGCTGGTCTCGCCGACTATCCATTCGAGTCGCACTACGTAGAAGTGCCAAGCGGCGATGGCCAAATGATTCGCGTGCATTACGTAGACGAAGGTCCCCGCGATCAGCCTCCGGTGGTGTTCGTTCACGGCAACCCGTCGTGGTCATACATCTGGCGCCACTCGATTACTGCGGCTGTCAACGCTGGCCACCGGTGTATCGCTGTCGACCTCGTAGGCATGGGCCTGTCGGACAAGCCAAGCGACATCGACGACTACTCAGTACAACGCCATGTGCAATGGCTGAGCGCAGCGCTCTTCGATCAACTCAACCTGCACGACATCACTTTTGTGTTGCATGACTGGGGCGGCATCATCGGTTTGCGCCTCGTGGCCGAGCAACCCCACCGGTTCGCACGCATCTCGTTTTCGAACACCGGATTCCCAGAGCGCGATCCATCGGAGCCATTGCCCGACGGACCCATTGTGGCCCGCGGCGCATTCGCCGCATTCCAGAAGATGGCTCGCGAAGCTGCCGTGTGGGAACCGTGGACCTTGCTGGCGGGCGTGATGGTCACGCCCGTTACGCCCGAGGTGACTGCCGGCTACAAGGCGCCCTACCCAGACCCCGAAACGACCATTGGCAGTCGCGCCTTCACGCAACTATTGCCCACCAAACCCGACAATCCAATGCTGGTGCCGAACTGGCACGCATGGAAAGTACTCGAGCAGTTCGAGCGACCATTCGTGACCATCTTCAGCGACCGCGATGTGGTCGCCCCTACCGGCTACATCCCGCTCGTGCAGCGAGTACCCGGAGCAAAGGGCCAGCCCCACGTGATTCTTGAGGGCGGAGGGCACTTCGTGCAGGAAGACATTCCCGAAGCGTTCAACGCCGCGTTGCTCGATTGGATGGCGAGCACCCCAAGTCGGGTGCCCGCCTAACCAAACTCAGTAGCGCAGTCTCAGTTGACTTTGCTGATGATCTCGTCGCCGTAGCGAGCAAGGCCAGCGGCAGTATCGCTGTAGAACAAGAACGCCGGCACGATCACGCGGGCCACGCCGAGGTCGGCCAACGCACGTACTTCGTTGATTGCGTTCGGACCAAAGGCTCCGCCGCCACCAGTGGTGAACTCAATCGCATCGGGGTCGCGGCCGTGCTGACGCGCCGTGTCGCGCACGATGTCGAACACGCGAGCGAGTTCTTCGTGAGTGCCCTTTGCTGGAAAGAAGCCATCGCCGAGACGGCCCGCACGGCGAGCGGCGATATCGGTGTCGCCACCCACATGGATCGGCACAGTTCCATTGACTGGACGGGGCCGAGAGATGCAGTTGTCGAAGTTCACGTGGTCGCCATGGAATGAGGCCTTGTCTTGGGTCCACAAGGCGCGCATTGCACCCACGTACTCATCGTTGCGGCGGCCTCGATCGGCAAACGACACACCAATGGCGTCGAACTCTTCTTCGAGCCAGCCCACGCCGATGCCAAGGAGCAAACGCCCGCCAGACATGTGATCAAGCGTGGCGAGCTCTTTGGCCAACACCACCGGGTTGCGCTGCGGGAGAATCAAAATGCCCGTAGCCAAGTTGATGATCTTGGTGGCGGCGGCCACATAGGTGAGCCAGATCAGCGGATCAGGGATCGGCGAGTCTTCGACGCCAGGCATCTTGCCCGTGGGCGAGTAGGGGTAGGTCGAGGCGTACTCAGAAGGCACCACCACGTGCTCGACAGTCCACAACGACTCGAAGCCAGCAGCCTCGGCGGCTTGCGCCATCTCGACGGCTTTTGCGGGGTGAGTAAACGGACCGGTATTCGAAAATGCAATTGCGAACTTCATGACTTGCTGCCTCCTCGGGCTGGATCGTTCATAACGTCGAACCGAGGCTCGAGAATCATTGCGTACACCGACGAATCATCGTTGGCTGCGAACGCAGCCG
Organism: Actinomycetota bacterium; assembly: GCA_026393695.1. Classification (GTDB taxonomy): domain Bacteria; phylum Actinomycetota; class Acidimicrobiia; order Acidimicrobiales; family Ilumatobacteraceae; genus WLMZ01. The sequence goes on along the minus strand of JAPKZR010000269.1, from coordinate 10,960 downwards.
TCAACGTGGCGACGTCGTCGCGCGAGATGATGTCCCAACGGGCCTGCATCCATGCTCGATCGTCGCCCACGATGACGCCTTCGACGTCGTACAAACCGATGCGACGCGATGGCACCAACTCGGCGAGATCGGCAGTAGTTGCATCTGCAACTACTTGCATCAACAACATGTCACCCTCGGACAGCGCCGACCAGTCGGCGGGGGCAGGCGAATCGGCTGTAGGCATGGTGGCCATCACGATGGTGAAATCCATGGCGGCATCCTTGTGCACGTGCAGGTCGATGAACTCGGGAAGCATCTGCATCTCCAGCATCGCCATGCGGCGCGGGTAGAACGCAACTGCCACCATGTCCCACTCAATCGAGTCGCCGCGCAAGCGATGCACCACTTCGGCGGCCATCATGACGCGTCCACCAATCGCATTGAGCGGACCATCGGGCATGTAGAGCATGTCGGCCTCGGCGCCAGTGATGTTGACATCGCGACCGTCTTGGTAATCGGCGATGGCGCGGTACTTCATCAAGTTGAGTGCCCACATCGCCTTTTCGTCGGTGCCACCAAACCAGGTGCGGACATACGAGACATTGGGCGTGCCGTAGCGAGGCGCGTGCGAGGACATGTTTCTCCGATCGAGTGCAGCCGCCCTACGGCGGACGAATCCACTATGCCACAGACTCCAAAACAATTGACAGTTGACATGACAAACGATCGCTGATCGTTGTACTGTCCCCCACGTGAACTTCGACGTAGACCGCACCGATTTCCGCCACACCCGTACGCTCGCCACCGAGCCACCTGCCGAGTTGGCCGATGGCCAGGTGCTGCTTGAGCTTGAGTCGTTTGCGATCACCGCGAACAACATCACCTATGCCGCATCGGGCGACATGCTCGATTACTGGGGCTTCTTCCCCACCGATGCGCCGTGGGGTCGAATCCCCGTGATGGGCATCGGGCGCATCACCCGCTCGGCGCACCCCGGCATCGAGGTCGGCGGCCGCTACTTCGGCTTCTTCCCGATGTCCGATTTCCATGTCGTGACTGCGTCTCCGAGTACCGACGGTTTCGTCGATCGCGGCGAACATCGCGCCAAGCACGCGTCTACGTACCGCAACTTCAACCTCGTGGGCAACGACCCCGCATACGACCCCGACACCGAAGGCCAATACCTCATCGCCCGCGGCTTGTTCATCACCTCGTACCTGGCCGACGACTTCCTCGGCGAACAAGAGTTCTTTGGAGCCACCACCGCTCTCGTCACGAGTGCCTCGAGTCGAACCTCAATCGCTTTGGCGCACCGCCTTAAGGCGCGCGGCGGCGTTCATGTCGTTGGTCTCACCTCGGGCCGCAACATCGAGTTCGTTCGCACTGTTGGCCTCTACGACACCGTCATTGCCTATGAAGACATTGAGACCCTCGACGGCAGCGAGCCCGCAGTCATGGTCGACATGGCCGGCAACGTCGACGTCATCACTCGCGTCCACAACCACTTTGGCGAACAGTTGAAGTATTCGTGCCGAGTGGGCGCTACGCACTGGGATGCAGGCGGCGCCCTCGGCGACCTGCCAGGCGCAACCCCAACATTCTTCTTCGCCCCTTCACAGATGAAGAAACGCTCCAATGAATGGGGCCGCGAAGACTTCGAGACCACCGTTGGCACGGCCCTTGCCGACTTCCTCGATCACTCCCGAGCATGGATGGTCATCGAGCGTTCGTCAGGCATCGAGGCACTCGAAGCGGTGTACCGCGCCACGCTCGAAGGCGACACCAGCCCTGAGAAGGGCCAGATCGTCTCGTTGTCAGCCGCCACGACATGAGCGTCACCGCCGACTCAATTCCGGTTGCCTACACACCAACCGGCGGCTGGAAAGACATGCCAGCACCGTTTCTCGCCGCATGCACCGAACCCATCGTCGACGGTGCGCCCGATATGCGTGGCACATGGAAAGTGGTCAGCATCGAAGTCGGTGGCATTGAGGATCCCAACCATCGCGCCATTGGTCTAACGCAGCGCATCGAGCAGGCGGGCAACCGCGTCATCATCACCGCCTCGGGAGCTACTACTCCGGGAATCGTGCACGACATGCGTTGTGACGGCACCGAAGAAAACGGCGTGCACGATGTCGCCGAGTTCGATCTCACCACCCCTATCACGGTGGTTGCCTCATTCGAAGATGGTGTGCACGTCTTGCGCCCCGTCGGAGTTCCTATCGAAGTCACCCGCCGGATCGACGGCGACCAACTCGTGTGGACCTATCTTGGGTTCACTGCACGACTCAACAGAATCGAGATGTGATGAATGGCGATCAAATGATGCGGGCACACTCGGCCACGCTTCCTGCCCCCGAGTTTGCGAATCCAGCGTGGGTCACTCCTGTCGAACTTGCGAAAGCCACCGTTGCCATCGTCACCTCGGCGGCACTGCACGCATCCGACGACGAAGGCTTCACCGCTGGCGATACGGGCTACCGACTCATCGATAGCAGCCGACGCGATCTCGTGCTCGGCCACTGGAGCCCTAACTTCGACCACACCGGCGTGCAGATGGACCTCAACGTGGTCTACCCAATCGACCGCCTCGAAGAGTTGGCTCAACGCGGCGTCATCGGCGCTGTTGCCCGGCGGCACGTGTCGTTCGCTGGCAACCAGCCCGACGACGTGGCCACCATTCGCCTCGATACTGGTCCTGCTGCTGCGGCGGCGCTTCGCCAAGACGGCGTCGACATCGTGATCCTCACGCCCGTTTGACCTCTTTGCACGCGCACCGTGAGTGTGCTTGCCCATGTCTTCGAAGCCGCTGGCATTGCAACCATCGTCTTGTCGTCAATTCGCGAAATGGCAGTGAAGGTCGCTCCCCCGCGCGCCCTTCACTGTGAGTTCCCGCTCGGCCGGCCTCTTGGTCGTCCTCTCGATCCCGAGTTCCAGCACGACGTACTCGCACGAGCATTTGCCTTACTCAACGAGACATCCGGCCCTGTGTTGGTCGATCATCCCGAGGTCATCGAGGCCGATGATCAGCCTGTGTCATGCAACCTGCCGCCACGCTTTGACCCCAGCCTTCCGCCGTCGGTCGACGAGGCTCGCGGGTTACGTAAGGCGTATGACCGAGCGCTAGCGAAGCGCGGCGTCACATCGGTCGGGCGCGTCATGTCTGCCGACGAAGTACCCAACGCGTTGGGCATGCTGCATGCCATCGCCAACGGCCAAGACTGGACCACGGCCGGTCTGCCCGGCGGCAACACCATCGCCGTCTGCCACGACATTCGCACCTACTACGAAGAGGCAGCGCTCGAACTTGTCGATGGCCCATTGCCTGGGGGCCGCGCCATGGAAGACTGGTTCTTCGACCGCACCGAAGCAGGCGCCACCGTGCTCGCAGCACGCGCCGCAATCCGCGACAGCGGCGGCAAGTTCCCGATCTGGTTCTATATGACACCGGGTCAACGATGACCACTGGCTCAGGCAACAGTCGCTACACGCTGTACGGCTCGCCGAGCTCGCTCTACACCGGCAAGGTGCGTTCATATCTACGCAAGCAGCAAATCAATTTTGTTGAGGCGCACCCAAGCAGCGATCGCTACACAGCCAACGTGGTCCCCGTTGTGGGCCGCTGGATCATTCCGGTGCTCCAGACACCCGACGGTCGGCTCATTCAAGATGGCGCCGACATCATCGACCACTTCGAACGCGGCGCCACAGCCACTCGCTACCCCGCGTATCCCACCACGCCGCGGCACCTCGCCGTGAGCCATGTGTTCGAACTGTTCGGCGGCGAAGGCCTACTGCGCCCAGCCATGCATTACCGCTGGAACTTCAACGATCAGAACCTTGCGTTTCTCGAGGACGAGTTCACCACCAGTTTGTTCCCACCGATGCCCGCAGAGCAGGCCGCCGCGTTCTTCTTGCACTCAAGTGGACGGATGCGCAAAGCGGCCGTCAACTTCGGCGTCAACGCCGACACGGCACCGTTCATCGAAGAAGCATTTGTCGAATGGCTTGAGTTGTTCGACGCCCATCTCGGCGTGAGTCCGTACCTCCTCGGCGGCCTGCCAACACTTGGCGACTACGGGCTGATGGCTGCAATGTGGGCGCACCTGTTCCGGGACCCAGCGCCAGCAATGCTCGTGAAGCAACGCGCTCCGCGAGTGGGCCGTTGGGTCGAGCGGATGAGCACATACGAGCCATACGACGGCGAGTATCCCGAAGCCGGCACTGCGTCGCCGCAACTCTTTGCCGACGACTCGATCCCACCAACGTTGACAGCGCTCATGCGCTACGTGTCCGAGGAATACCTTCCTGAGATCACGGCTCACGTGCAGCACGCGAACACATGGCTGAGCGATCGACCCGATCTCGTCACCGGCACCAACGGTCTGCCAGATCCGGCTAGCCGCGGCATCGGTCGCGTCGACTTCACGTGGCGCGGTATGCCCATCTCGACCAACGTGATGCCCTACAGGTTCTGGTTGATGCAGCGACTTCACGATGCCGTTGCCCAGCAGGATGCCAACGGTCAGGCCGCTGTGCGAGCAACGTTGGCCGAAGCCGGTCTCGACTCATTGCTCGATCTGCGCACTACGCGTCGCGTCGAGCGCGTGAACCATCTCGAAGTGTGGGGCCCTGTGGCCGCGCAGTCATAAGTCATAAGCCATGAGCACCAACACCAACACCGACACCGACACCGACACCGACACCGAGAGCGTCTCGTTCTACGGACACTGGATCTGCCCATTCGCGACGCGCGTTGCATTCGCCCTCGCACAGCGTGGCATCGAGCACAACGTCGTCAACGTTCCACCGCTTGCTGTGCGCGGTCCAGACTTCGTGTTGCCCTCCGAATTCATCACCAACAGCCCACGCCTCGAGATTCCTATGCTGCGCATCGGCCCCGATTACTTGGCCGACTCGATGCCGATCCTTGAGTGGATGGAACAACGCATCGCCGGTTCGTCGCTCATGCCAAGCGACGACAACGGTCGCGCCGAGGTGCGTCAACGCATGGCTCAGATCGATCAACTCGTCTTTCGACCGATGATCGGCATTTACTACGGCCACCACCCCGAGCGCATTGCACAGTCGTGCGCAGCACTCTCCGCTGCGCTTGCCGAAATCGCTCAATGGCTTCACCAGAGCGACTGGCTCGTTGGCTTCGAGCCCACGCTGGCCGAGGCCGTGCTGATGCCGCTCTACGTCCGCCTCGACGGCCTACGCGCCTTGGGCTTCACCGATCCGTTGCCGCTCGCCATCGAGCAACATCGCCAACGCTGTACCGAACTCAACGGATGGGCCGCTGTGCAATGGACCCCCGACGAGACCACCGAATTCGTTGGCCGATTCACGGCATACCGTCGCAAGCAGAACGCGTCCACCTAGCCATTGGGCCCCGTTGCCACTATTGTCTCTCGCTATGACAATTGAATCGCCTGACGACTCGTCGATCGAAAGCGCAAGCGAAGAGCGGCGTCTGGTGCTGCGCGCCGAAAGCGCTGCAGCGGCCCGTTACTGGGGTGGCTTTCAGCTGCGCATTGTGCTCACCTTCGCTGTGTTCGCAGCTGCATGGATCACCGTGATTGTGCTGGGCGTACACGGCACGCTGCCGCTGTGGGCGGGCCTCATCATCAACACCGTGATGGCCTCAATGTTCTATATGCCAATGCACGAGGCAACACACAAGAACATCTGGGGACAAAACTCCACGGCGCGTTGGGGCGAAGATCTCATTGGCAAGGCCTGCTCGATCCCAACGGGCATCTCCTATACCTCGCATCGCCCAGGGCACATGCGTCATCATGCGTTCACCAACGACCCGAACCGCGACCCCGACCACTTCACCGAAGGACCGCTGCGCGAACTGCCTGCAAAGTGGGTCAGGCTCGTGATGCTCAACACGTTCTTGCCGTTGTTCGCGCTCGTCCCCTCAATGCGCAGGTTCATTCCTGCGAAGGTACTCAAGAGCGGCACCGGCGACCGCAAAGATGGCATCGTGCAGTTTCGCTTTTGGGCAGTCACCACCCTCGCGCTCATCGTGGCCTTCGCTACCGGGTTCGGCTGGCAGGCAGTGCTGTTGTGGTGGCTTCCCGGCCGTCTCCAAATGATGTGGTTGCTCTTTATCTTTGCGTGGTACCCCCATCACCCCGCCAGCGAAGTGGGTCGCTATGTCGACACCCGCGTTGCGGTGTTCCCCGGCTCGCGGTTCCTCATTCGAGGCCACGATCACCACGCACTCCACCACTTGTTCCCACGTGTTCCGCACTACCACTTGCGCGCGCTGTGGAACGACGTTGCCGCCGACATGGTCGCTAAGGGCGTTCGCGCCGAGGGCCGTGCGCTTGAGTCCACCGGCAAGATCGTCTGGTAGACCAACCACATGTCAACCATCGACGAACGAATCGAACTCCTTCGCGGCGACCCAACGTGGGTCAACAACTGGTCACTCGGCGGCCTCGCCTATCACGGCGAAATCAGCGACTCGGCCACTCGTGGCGTGTGGCTCACAAGAGATCCCATTACGCCCGAAGAGTACGAAGCGTTGGTGCTCCCCGAGGGCTTTCGCAAATCGGGCGTCGGCCTGAGCCAGCACGATGCTGCGTTCTTCTTGCGTCCACCCGGCGCACTTGTCGATGGGCCAGTCGAGACCGTCGAAATTGGTGGCCATTCGTTCGGACTGGTTGCTCGTGGCGGCAAGCCCGAAGCCGGCTTCGACGGCGCAATAGTGTTGCCCGTGTACAAGTCGCACCGCGTGCTTTTTGCCGCGGGTCGCACGCTTGAGATCATCGATATCGGACACGGTTGGTATCTCATGCCTCAGGTGGTCGACGCCAGCCTCGGCCGGAGCGACCCCGGCACCCCTGCTACCCCGCGAACCATGCCCGAAGGCTGGACCTCGCGACACATGACCATCGAAACCGATCTGGTCATCGACATTCCATACCCGGCCCGTGTTGCCATCTTCTTCAACGGCGACATTTTCCACGGCCCGGTTCGACTCGACCTGCCCTAAAGGACTCCGCATGCCAAACGACAACGCAAAGCCACTCATTCTCGGCGGCGGCTACGGGTCGCCCTACTCACTCAAGATGCGATCGGTGCTGCGCTATCGCCAGATCCCGTTTACGTGGGTGCCACGCGACTCGAAATGGGACACCATCGGTGCCGCTCCCGTAAAGCTCATTCCGGTGATCGCGTTCCCTGACGCCGACGGCAACTACTCCGACGTGCAGATCGACTCGAGTCCGCTCATTGCCCGCCTCGAGACCATGCATTCAGCGCGCAGCTTGGTGCCCACCGACCCGGTGGTGGCGTTCCTCGATTACCTCATCGAAGATTACGGCGACGAGTGGGTCACCAAGCAGATGTACCACTACCGCTGGTACTACAGCGATGCCATCGACAAGGCCGGCTCTTTGCTGCCGCTCGACATGAACCAGCAGATGTCTGAAGCGCAAGCGAAAATGTCCAAGGAGTACATCACCAATCGCCAGATCAGCCGTATGGCTTTAGTGGGCTCCACCGAACAAAATCGTCCCGCGATCGAGCAGTCATATGAGCGCCTGCTCGACATCATGCAGCGTCACCTCATCTCGCAGGCATTCTTCGTTGGCGACCGCCCAGGCCGCGGCGACTTCGGCATCTTTGGCCAGTTGCGCCAGTTGGTTGCTTGGGATCCTGAGTCGGCTCGCGTGGCTATCAAACGGGCGCCACGCGTTGTGAACTGGGTTGAGCGCACCGACGACCTGTCGTGGTGGCCCGTTGATGGTGACGCCGGATGGAACGATCGCAACTCGATCGCGCCCACCACCATCGAGTTGCTGGGCGAGATCGGACGCACCTACGCCCCATTCATGTTGGCCAACGAAGCTGCCTTCGATACTGGCAACGAGACGGTCGATTGCATCATCGATGGCATCGAGTACAGCCAGGGCACGTTCGCCTATCAAAAGAAGTGCATCGTGTGGCTGCGCGAGCAGTACACCGCACTCACCAGCGCCAATCGCGCTGCGGTCGATGCAATCCTTGCGGGCACAGGTTGCGAGGCGCTGTTCGACCACTAGTCACTGAGGAGTATTCAAGAGTGCTCGCACCGCGTCGCCCCTGACGCAGACACGACACGGCTAGCCTTCCTGAGAAGCCAGCGCCAACACACCCAAGCGCCGATCTCGGCGAAGACAAAGACGGACGCGCCGTTCGTCGCGATCGCAACGTTCAGCTAGCGGTCAATGCAGCTCGCGAACTGTTCGAAGAGACAATGCGAGTTCCCACCATCGAAGAAGTTTCCATTCGATCGGGATTGTCGGTTCGATCGATGTATCGCTATTTCACCGACATACAAGAACTCTCCGACGAAGTGGTGCGACTCGTTCAGGACGAGGCGCGCGCTATCTCGACGTTGCCCGACCCGGCTGGCATTTCCTTAGCCGAGCGCGTCGAGGCCATCGCCCGGTTACGAGTTTCCCTGTATGAAGTGGTAAAAGGCACGTTCCTCGCCAACGCAGCGCGATTGATCGTGTCCGGTGAGTCCCAGCCTGCTGGCGCAGCAATTCGCGCCCAGATGCTCCGCCAGTTCTCGAATCAGTTCGCACAAGAATTGCTCCCCCTCAACGAGACCGAACGTCGTTGCGCCATCGAGAGTGGTCAGGCTCTGTGCACGATGGAGTTCGTCGACATCCTCATGCGCTGGCGCTCGATGACGGCCGATGAGGCCGTCGAAACGATCAAGTATGGCCTCACCAAGATCCTGACTGCCGTATAGTCCGCCGATGTCGTCCCCTTCTCAGAGCAGCCATTCCGACGGCCGCACCGAACGACGCGACGACAACATTTTGCTCGCGCTCAGAACTGCGCAATGCGTGTTCGACGAGGGAATGCTCGTGCCATCGACAACATCGGCGTGGGGCCACTGGCCACACGCATCGACGAGATTGTCACGTCACGACTTCGGGTGTACAAAACTGTCGCCGGATCCCTTCGCGCCTCGACGAACGCGAACGCGTTGCGGTGAGCGAAGCCTGCAACATGTTGCTCATGATGGAGAGCATCCACGTGTTACATCACCGACGCGGACTGTCGTTCGACACCATTGCCGACGTTCTCAGCGGAGCCCTCACAAAGGTTCTGACTCCCGAAACCTAAATTACCTTCGGTATTATTCGGCGTGCCTTCCAGTGAACACAGCCCATCCGATGGACGCACGGCGCGTCGCAGCGAGCACCGAGACGCCGCGCTTCGCTGCGTGGTCCGGCTCTTCAGCGAAAACAAATTGCTGCCCACAATCGAAATGGTCGCTGAGGCGTCCGGCGTCTCGATCCGCTCGCTCTATCGCTACTTCGGCGACGGGCAAACAATGATCCTCGAAGCAATCGAGGGTTTGGTTGCCGAAGCAAAGACGGTCGGCATCATCCCCAACGTGGGCGAGGGGACATTCGCCGAGCGAGTCGAAGCACTCGTTGCAGCTCGATTCAGGGCGTACCGACTCGTTCGCTTCGTGCTACGCGCTGCGCTCGTGAACATTGCGAACAACCCTGATCTCGCTGCCTCGCAACATCGAACTCGAGGACTTCTCGAGTTTCAATTCAAAGCCCAGTTCGCGCCAGAGTTGAGCCAACTCGATGAGGCCGAACAAACGCGGGTCACTCAGTCGGGAAGCGCCATCTGCAATCTCGAATTCATCGACATGCTCTCTGATCGCCAAGGCATAAACGAGCAAGACGCTCAGACAATCGTCAGGCGATTACTGACAGACATCCTCGCCCCTTAGTGCGCACAGGCGAAAGCCGTTGAGGTTCCACTCTTGCCGCCTCGGCGAGAACCTTCCGAGCACGACATTCAACAGTTCGTCAACCATGCACCGAAACGTACCCAACGTAAGTACTGTTGCTCTATGTCCTCGCGTGATCTCAGCCCTACAGACGGACGCGTTCTGCGACGAGCCGACAATCGAGAGGCTGCCCTTCGTAGCGGCATAGATCTCTTTGCTCGAAACAAGGTCGCGCCCACCATCGAAGAAGTGGCTGCGGAATCGGGCATCTCTATCCGCTCGTTGTATCGCTACTTTGGCGACGCCTCAGTCATGATCGTTGAGGCAACCCAGTTGCTCGTCGAGGAAACGCGTCCGCTGGCTAGCTTTTCGCCGATGGGCGAGGGACCCTTGGCTGATCGAATTGCCACGCTTGTCGGCGCTCGCTTCAGGGCCTATCAGCACGTGCGCCCGGTCTTGCGAGCAACCATCTTGAACATTGCGGCGCAGGCCGAACTCGCGCCAGCGCAGCACGCCACTCGCGAACTCCTCCGGCGTCAGTTCAGCACCCACTTCGCTCCCGAATTGCAGCAATCAGACGATGCCGCGCGCGAGCAAATCCTGCAAGCAGGCAGCGCTGTCTGCAATCTCGAATTCATTGACATGCTCGTTGAACGTCAAGAGATGCCTGTGGACACCGCTCAAGCAATTGTCATCCGGTTAATGACAAACGTGCTCGCGCCTGCGCCAATGTGAGCGCAAAAGCCCCCGCAGGCGCGGGAGTCGCTGACTCGTTGGTAAACGCACCAAAGCAATCGACCACCACATGGGTGTTGCCTGCCGAGTTATAGAAATCAACATCGCCTTCGCTCGACATCGCCACCATCACCAGATTCGGCACGGTTTGACCGGGGACAAAGTTGAGGCTTGACGCCAACGGAACAGCCTGATTACCCGGATAGACCGAAAGGAACCCAGTAGCGGTTGTTGCCGTGACCGTCACGTTCAGCACCACGCTTCCGAGCCACGCCGTCCACGACACACCTCGGTCGTTAAACCACAACTGCAGCGCTTCATGCGGCAATAGCGCGCCGAATGGGTCGGCGCGCGTGTCGAAACCTCGCCATGGCTCCATCGGGATAAACCGGCCCGCCTCGGTGGTGCGGTCTTGGTCGTACCACCCAACGACGTCGACGATGAGATGCAACGAGCCCGCACTGTTCAAGAAGT
>JAPKZR010000160.1 GCA_026393695.1 Actinomycetota bacterium | reverse complement strand
GTGCCGCTCGTGGCGTGGCTCGTCTGGAAGACCAAGTTCGGCTTGCGTCTGCGCTCGTCGGGCGAGAAACCATCTGCCGCCGACTCGCTTGGCGTCAACGTCGTTGTGGTGCGTTATCTCGCGGTCATGGCGTCGGGAGCACTCGCCGGTGTCGGTGGAGCACTGTTGGTGCTGCGCAACAACGGCGCCTACTCCGAAGGCCAGACCAACAGCCGTGGCTACCTTGGCCTTGCTGCATTGATCTTCGGCAACTGGAAACCAACCGGAGTTCTCGCCGGAGCAACACTGTTCGGTTTTCTCGACACGCTGCAACTCACAGCGTCTACGGCCGTTCGCGGGCTCTACCTGCTCGGTGTTGTCGGATGCCTCATTGGGTCCATTGTGTTCTTCCGCCGCAAGAACGTTCGGCTTGGCCGTTCGCTCGCTGCAATCTGCGCCGCGCTCTTGGTGTTCTACGTGTCGGGCATCGATATGAACGACGATCTTGTGAAGACCTTGCCGTACTTGGGCACGTTGCTGGTTCTGGCTGTGTTTAGCCGTCGCCTGCGTCCGCCGGCAGCTGCTGGCCAACCGTGGCGCAAGGGTCAGATCACGTAGGCCGCTTGGCTACGCACCCACCCTCGGGTCGTCGTCGCTCGCGACGCCGAATGCGGCGCATCTATCTGCGCCGACGCGTGGTGGTAGCGATTGTGGCGCTCGCCGCGGGCGTTTCATTCATCGCACTCGCCCAGGCATTTCTCGGCGGCGATTCAACACAGACGAAGGTTGCGTCGGCGGCATCAACTGATGACACCACGGCGCTCAGCGTGCCCGCGAGCGCCGAGGTCACTACAACCACCGCTACGCCGCCTTCGCTGCCCCCAGAGACCACTGTTGTCGATGCTGGGCCTATTCCTACCCGAGCCGACCCGGCGCGGGTCTACATCGCCGGCGACAGCGATGCTGGATCATTCGCTCCGTTTGTCTCGCGGCTCTTGCGTGCCAGCGGGGTTGTGGCTACCACGGTGGACTACAAGGTGTCGTCGGGTTTGGCCCGTCCAGATTTCTTCGATTGGCCGGCTCGGCTGTCTGTGCGCATACCCAAGGTCAATCCAGACATCGTGATCGTTGCGTTCGGAGGGAACGATGCTCAGCCGATTCATGGCTTGAACAAGCAGGTCGATACGCCCGAATGGCGCGCCGAATACGCCAAACGGGTGGGTGCAGTCATGGATCTGCTCGCCAACGACGGCCGCACGCTCATTTGGGTTGGCGTTCCCAACGACAACCAACCCGACACCACGGCGCGCCTCAAGGTGCAAGACGAAGTCGTGCGCGCCCAGGTTGCCACTCACTCTGGTGTGGTCTTTATCGATTCGTGGAACATCTTCTCGGGTCTCGACGGCGGCTATGCCCAGTACGTAGTTGATCCCCGAGATGGCGTCAGTAAGTCAGTTCGCAGCGATGTTGATGGATTTCATCTCAACACCACTGGTGCCGAAATCCTTGCGTTTCATATCGCTCGTGCGGTCGAGTTCGACCTCGCGAGTCGAGGGGCCGCGCTTGCTTCTGCATCGTCTGACGCGGGTTAGGCCTTTTGGCACATTGTCGGCCGAGGAAACATTTTTCCTGTACTCGGTTGGGGTACAGCGGTAGTGTCATCGGCAGGGAAAGCTATGAGACATTGGGCGACAAGTTGGTCGCAAATGCCCAATGAGGAGCGAGTGCGAAACCGGCCCTTCAAGTGCACTCGCATCTGAGGTAGGGCCATGAAGCAAACTGTTCTCAAAATCACGAGTTGTGCAGCGATCGCTTTGGCTATCTCAACGGTGGCGATGCAGCAGGTGTCAGCCGCTCCGGAAGACACTGCCGCTACTGCAGTGTGCCATCGGCTGCCCTCCTCGTGGTCGGGCAACATCAGCCTTGAGCCCGGCGCCTCGTACTCCACAGGTGTCGCAGTTGAGCCGCAACCCGGCATACAGGCCGTGGTCGACTCGGTAGCCGTCTCTACCGGCGAAGGCTCACCCACCGCCATTTCAGTGCGCATTGGTGGTGTCGCTGCTACATCCGGCGCCATCGTGCTGGGCGGCGATGTTGCCGTGACCAACGGCGGAACCAGTGCAGTCAGCCTGACCTCAGTCGACTTGATTGTTTCGCATTGTCACCTCGTCGCAACCACTGAGGCACTCTCGGTTGGCTCGTTTGGGTTGAGCGGTCGACTCGGCGAGGTGCTGCCAGCAACTGGGGCAAACAACGGCGAGCTTGCGCTGATTGCGTTCGGGTTGGTCAGCGTTGGTGCTGGCCTGGTGGCCGTGGGCCGCCGCCGCCGTCTGGCGTAGTAGTTCTTTGCGGGCTACTGCCCGCGACCTCGCGAGATAATGCCGTCGCGGCGCTGGGCCACCTTTTCGGCGCTGAACATCGTTCGGGCCCACTCGGTGCCGTCGCGAGCCTCAATTTCCCAGCCCGCTTGGTCACGGGTGATTTCTGCATAGGTGCGCCGGATCTGACGAACGCCGTTTTGGTCGTTGCCGATGATGTCGCGAGCCAAGCCCCGTGCCGTCGGCAGAAGATCGCCGTGGGCGACTACGTGGTTCACTAAGCCGAGTTCGAGGGCCTCGTGAGCACTGAGGAAGTTGCCGGTGAAGCTCATCTCGCGGGCCCTGCGAACGCCAATGGCCTGAGGGAGCAACACGGTGAGGCCCCAGCCCGGCATGACCCCAACACGGGCGTGTGTGTCGCCGAATTTGGCATGCTCGCTCGCAACGAGAAAGTCGCAGTTGAGGGCCAACTCGAATCCACCCGTAACGGCAACACCGTTGATCGCGCCGATCACTGGCTTGGTCATCGACGGAAAGGGTCCGCGCATCCCCTCGGCTGAGGCCTTGGGAAGCGTGGAATCTGCAGCGTCTGACGACCCGCTACGGCCACCGAGTTCTTTGAGGTCGATGCCCGCACAAAACGCCGGATCTGACCCAGTGAGGATGACGACGTCGACATCGTCGCGGCCGTCGGCCTCGCGCATGAGCGCAGGAAACAGACGCATCACATCGGCGCTCAGCGCATTTCGAGCGGCCGGGCGGTTGAGGGTGACGGTGGCGATTCGATCGCTGACTTCGAGCAGAACAACATCGGTCATCTGCCGATGTTCGCAGGCCTCGGCGCGTGGCTACGAGTCGGTGTCGTCAGCCGGCAAAAAGTTGAGCTTCAGGTCGCCGAGTTTCACCAAGGTGGACGCGATCCATGTGCCCAAGGTTCCGAAGTGGTTGTCGAGCAGTTTGCTCGCGCCGTCGGCGAGTGTCTCTTCGGCAAGCTCGTAGATGCCCTCGTAGGTGATCTCGATTGCGAACTCGGGAGCCTCGACGACATCGCCGAAGTAGCCGATCTCAACCGTTGCCCCGGCGCGCTCAAGGCGTTCGTTGCCAATGAGCGGGCTTGATTCGGGCATGATCGCCTGAACCGGAAGCGGGTTGGGCTGCTCGGCCAATCGCTGCACGCGAAACCCAATTTCGATTTCGATCGATGGTTGTTCGTCGATCATTTCGTCGACATACCAGCGCCGGTACGCGGTTTGACTCCACGTTGGCCACTCGAAGGTGATGTGCGCAACCACCCGTGGCGGCTGGCCTTCGCCGGGCAGGCCATAACTGGTCTCCCACGTGATATCGCCGAGCAGCACGTCGATCTGAAAGTGCTCCTCGAAGGTCTGCCTCTCGAGAAAGGCACCTTCGAACGCGTCACGCAATGCGCCGATGGCATCGGTGAAGACGTGATCAAGCATGAACCGCGACCCTAACTGTTTGTGCGCTCATAGGTGTGGGGGAGCCCGTTATGCATCGACATTCGGTGCCTCGGCCCAGGCAGTGAGGCATCGCCGGAGTCGTAGCCAGCGTCGGTTTCCCAGAGCAGCACCAGCGCGCCTTCGTGTTGCGCCGGAACGGTGACGAAGCGTTCGATGCCGCGGCGGGCGACGAGGCGATTGAGCCCCTCAAACGAACCTGCTTCGGCGAGGGTAATGAGCGTGACATGAGTAGGCGGAGCCATGGGCAGCGCTTGAGCGATCGCGTCGGTGGGGCTGATCCAGAGCGACTCGACGATTTCATGATTGTCGATCGCGACGTCGTCGCCAGACCACGGGGCCACGAAGAACCAGGTGGTGTAACGCTTTGGCGCAATCGCTGGAGGAGTCCAATGCGACAGGGTGACAAGGCTGTCTCGGTCGAGTCGCAGGGCAACTTCTTCGTGTGCCTCGCGAACCGCTGCGGACACGGCGCGGCTCACTTCGTCGTGGCCGGAATCGTTGTCGTCGACGCGTCCACCAGGAAAGACCCACATGTTCGCAAACGCGCCCACATCGCTGCGCTTCAAGAACAGCACCTCGAACTGGTCGCCGTGTTCGCGAGCCACGATGACCGTGGCCGCGGGTCGGGCGGGAGGAAGACTCTCAGCTGCATTCACACCGCAACCTTGGCACATGCGACAATCAAGGTTATGAGTCTTGTTGAAGTCACCATCAGCGAACGCGTCGCGACCCTGACCCTGAACAATCCTGCCGAGCGCAACACGCTCACTGCGCCAATGGTCGCTGAGATCCTTGCCGCGATGGACGCCATTGAGGCCGACCCCGGTGTTGGCGCAATCGTTGTGACTGGCACAGCTCCAGCGTTTTGTGCAGGAGCAAATCTTGGCAATCTCACCGAGTCGTCAGAGGAGAGCCTCGGCAGCATCTACGAAGGGTTCCTGCGAATTGCGCGGAGCCCATTGCCTACGTTGGCTGCAGTGAATGGCGCTGCGGTTGGCGCCGGCATGAACCTCGCCCTTGGCTGCGACGTGCGCATCGCTGGCCGTCGGGCCAAGTTCGACACGCGGTTCTTGCAGATCGGTATCCACCCAGGCGGCGGGCACACGTGGATGCTGCGCCGCATCGTTGGCCCGCAAGCAGCCATGGCAGCAGTGGTGTTCGGTGAGGTCATGGACGGAGCCGAGGCTGAGCGCGTTGGGCTCGTGCACCGTTGTGTCGACGATGACCAACTGCTTGTTGTGGCCCAAGAAATGGCCGAGCGCGCCGCAAGCGCGCCGCGCGAGTTGGCCATCATCGTGAAGCAGACAATCCACGACATGGCCGACATCGACAATCACCCAGCAGCGGTGAAGCGCGAGCTCGATCCGCAGGTGTGGAGCACTCGTCAACCTTGGTTCGCCGAGCGCATTGCGGCACTGCAGCAAAAAATCTCGTCAAGAAAGTAGCTGTGATGCTTCACAGGCACCCCACCTCGGGTGTACCTTTCGCCTAAGGGGAGTTTGTCAACCGTACGTCTCACAGGAGGTACTCGATGAGCCAGCGCCATCACATGCAGGAGTCGGCCCCACAGCCGAAGATGGACCTGCGTGCACACGCCCACAACGAGCGGCATCGCATTAACAGCGAGCTGCAAGCCGTTGCCAATCAGGTCAGCGCAGGTTCCGAACCCGAGGACATCCACGAGCCCGGTAGGGCTTGGGTGCCGAGTCACCGCCACGATGCGGCCAAGGGCAAGGCCAGCGCGGCCAAGCAAGAAGTGCGGCACTGGAAAATGAAGAGCTGGAAGCGGCGCTCAACAGTGCGCAAGGCCCGGGCTCTCGTGACCCGAGTGGTGGCTGAACAGGCGTAGTGCCTTAGAGCCAGGCGGCGAGCATTTCGTCGCGACGGGCTTGCCATTCTTCAACGGTAATTGCGTAACGCATGTGGTCTTCCCACACGCCGTTGATCTCAAGAAACCGACTCGCCACACCTTCGTCGCGGAGTTGCAGCTTGTCCATCACGCGCCGGCTATTGGTGTTGCGCGGGATGATGCACACTTCAAGGCGGTGCAGTCGCAGTTCGTCGAACGCAAAGCGAATCACCGCGCAGACGCCTTCGGCGATGTACCCGTGACCAGCGCGTGAGCGATCGATCCAGTAGCCAATGGTGGCGCATTGCTGTGCTCCGCGTACCACGGTGTTGAGGTTGACCTCGCCTGCCACTGAACTGTCGACGAAGAGGCCGAACGCATATGCCGCGCCCATTTGGCGGTCGCGGTCGCGTGCAGCGCAGCGGGTGCTAAAGGCGTCTCGCTCGCGGGTTGGGTCGCCTTGGTTGGCAAGCCGCGACGGTTCCCAAGGCGTGAGCCAACTTTCGTTGCGTACGCGTACTTCGCTCCACGATGCAAAGTCGGGGCTGACCAATGGACGGAGCATCACGCGGCGGCCGTACAGGCGGAGTCCGCTGTTGGTCGGCGCCGACGGGTGGGTGAAGGGATGATGCTCGCTGCTCATGCAGATGCACCGCCTGTAGTAGTGGTGAGTGGTTGTGTAGTGAGGGCGATCGACACGGTGTCGAGGTGCAGACACCGAAACAGCGCCACCATCACGCAGCATCCGGCAACGATTGTGTCGGCGAGTTCGGTAGGGAGCCCAGGATTGTGTCGGCGTTCGGCTGACGTCTCGAGCGCCAATGTGCGAAATACGTCTTCGGCGGCATCGCGGGTGAGTTCGAATGCGTCGGTGTGGATGTCGCCGCCATGTTCAACAGCGGCGATCACTCGAGCTGTCTCGCCCGACACGACCACTGAACGAGCGTCGTCGAGCAGGGGCATGGCGCGACGGGCGTCGTCGAGATGGTCGATCACTTCGCCGATTGCGTTGGTGAGGTCTTCGGGGAGCGCTGGGTCGGCGTCGAAGTGGCGGCGATGAAGTGAGGTGATGCCCACCGGAACCACGAACGAACTTGCTTCGATCCCGTCGTCGAGGAGCGAGATGGTGATGCTGTCGTTCTCGATGAGAACTGCGCAAGTGTTCATTTCTTGTACGCCTCAATGCGGTCGTGCACCCATTGGCCTACTGGGTCATTGCCGCCAGCAAGGAACCATGCGTAGTGAGCGTGCAGACATTTCACGCCCTGGCGCGTGCCGCCGACGCCACCGCTTGGGCGTGGACCAACGTAGTGCTCGGGCAGGGCAGCGTCTCGCTCGGCTTCGTGCTGT
>JAPKZR010000156.1 GCA_026393695.1 Actinomycetota bacterium | reverse complement strand
GGCCTCCGCCCACGATGACGATGTGCTTACCCACGGGCATCCAGCGGCGTGACAACGATCGGATGGTGTCGGCGCTCTTGGTGAGGCGCAGCGAGCGTCCGACGGCGAGTGCGGCTCGGTTGAGGAGCGACTGTCTTCCGCCGGCGCTGTCGTCGGTGTCGCCAATGATGAGAGCGCGCATCTCGTCGCCCGATCGCACGTGGTCGAGTTCGCCGCCCAACACAGCAAGGCGATCACGTTTTGCTCCCGTTGCAACCACCACGATGTCGGGCTGCATGCTCGTGATCGATTCGACGGTGGCGGTGTGCCCGAGCTTGATGTCGACGCCGTTCTGGCGAACTTCGTGGCCGAGCCAATCGACCAACATCTCGTTTGCGGGTGTGGTGAGTTGGCTGAACCACATCGTTCCGCCGAGCCGATCACCGCGCTCGAGGAGGGTGACGCGATGGCCGCGCTGCGAAGCGATACGCGCCGATTCGAGGCCGCCCGGACCGCCACCGATAACCACGACGTGAACGGGCTTTGTGGTGAGTGCGATCTGTTGGGTTGCAGCAATCTCATTGCCAAGCGCAGGGTTCACAGCGCATCGGGGTGGGGCATCAAAGAAGTTCTGCTCGACGCATACGTAACAGTTGATGCACGGGCGGATCGATTCGCGCTTGCCCTCGGCGAGTTTGTTGACGAGCTCGGGATCGGCGAGCTGCTGACGGCCAAGAGACACGAAGTCGCATTCGCCAGCAGCAAGCATCTCTTCGGCGATTTCAGGCAACAGCCGGCCAACGGCAATGACTGGAATTCGCACAGCGCGTTTCACGGTGGCAGCCATCTCGCGGTATTGGCCAACCTCGGCCGGAAGCGGGCCAAGGGTGAAGTCGCGAAACGGATTCACAGCATTGGCCGACACATGAATGGCGTCGGCCCCGGCCGCCTCGGCGAGGCGAGCCGTGGCCGCGGTTTCTTCGGGTGTGATACCGCCGGGAATTCCGTATTCGCAGCCATTGAGCCGCACGATGATGGGGAAGTCGACGCCGACCCGTGCACGAACAGAGCGAATGACTTCGACAAGTAAGCGCGAGCGACCATAGAGGTCGCCGCCGTATTCGTCGGCTCGCAAGTTGTAGGCCGACGACAAGAAGGTGGAGATCAAATATCCGTGCGCACCGTGAATCTCGACCGCATCGCAGCCGGCCGATTGCACGCGCGCCGCCGCATCGGCGAACTGCTCTGCGACCCACACCAAGTCGTCGGCGGTAGCTGACTTGTAGCTGGCCGGCTTCCCCTGTGTTGCTGTGGCGAGTCGCATCAGTTCGTCGATGGGATTGTCGGCGAGCGCGCTGAGATCCATGCGATCTGGCGGAGGGTTTGGCACGAGCTGCGGCCTTCCGTCGGCCGAATCGACACTGGCGGTTTTGCCGTGATGGCACAGTTGCACGCAGACTCGCCCCCCAGCAGCGTGAACACCATCGGCAAGCGCGGTGAGGCCGGGAATGAAGCGGTCGTCGCTCAATCCTGGCTGCTTGCGAGAGGTGGCTCCAAGGGGCCACGAGACCGCTGCGGCCCCGGTGATAACCAATGAGCACCCACCGGCCGCTCGGGCTGAATAATGCTCGACCTCGGTGACCGTGATGGCTCCCTCATCGCAATGGTTCATGTCCATCGCAGGCAGGATCACGCGGTTGGGCAAGGTCATCGATCCGATCGATGCGGGGCTCAACAGGGTGCGAAAGTCGGTCACGAAAACCGACGATACGTCAGATCACACTTGGACGAGGTTGTCAGGCGTTGCGGGTGCAAGAGTAGGTGCCATGGGGATCACATTTGATGAGGCAATGGGGCAGACAACCGCGGCTGGCAGCCAGTTTGAGATTGGCGATGCGCTGATCAACGGCGCGATGCAGCGGGTGTTTGTGAACGCCCCGCCGAACCTCACCGCGTTCTATGGAGCGGCGCCCGCCGAGTCCACGTTCTTGGTCTACGAAGACGAGAACTACACGTTTGGTCAGGTTCGTGAGACCAGCGCAGCGCTTGGTGCGGCGCTCTTTGAGCGATACGGGGTCCGCAAGGGAGATCGCGTTGCCGTTGCGATGCGCAACTTCCCCGAGTGGGTCATCGCGTTCGCCGCGATCACCTCGATCGGCGCCATCTCGGTGTCGATGAACTCGTGGTGGACCGAAGACGAAATGGACTTCGCTCTCGAAGATTGCGGTGCCAAGGTGCTCATCGCCGACGACATCCGCATTGATCGTTCGTTGTCGTCGTGCGTCCGGTTGGGCACGCGAATCATCGGCGTTCGTCTCGACACCGTTCCTGCTGGCGTCGACACATGGAACGACGTCGTCATTCCAGGTACTCCCATGCCGCAGGTAGACATTGGCCCGCACGACGACGCCACCATCTTGTACACATCGGGCACCACCGGACGGCCAAAGGGCGCGGTGTCCACGCATGGTTCGATCATCCAAGCGATGATGGCGTTCTCGTGTCGCGCCGCTGCCGAGCGCTTGCGCCAACCATCCGAGCCGCTCACGCATCCGCCCGCGTTCATCTTGATTGTGCCGCTGTTCCATGTCACCGGTTGCGTCCCCGTGATGCTCGGCTGTTTCGCCGGCGGCGTGAAGCTGGTCATCATGTACAAGTGGGATGCCGACAAGGCGCTCGAGCTCATCGAGCGTGAGCACGTCACCAACTTCGTGGGTGTGCCCACCCAGAGTTGGGATCTCGTGCACTCTCCACGATTCAGCGAGTTCGATACATCGAGCCTGCGCGACATCGGTGGCGGTGGAGCACCTGCGCCACCAGCACTGGTCGAGAAGGTCTCGAGCAGCTTCGCCAAGGGCAAGCCCACCATCGGTTACGGCATGACCGAGACCAATGCCTATGGCCCCGGCAACCGTGGCCAGGATTACGTGAATAAGCCCACCAGTTCGGGTCGTGTCGTTCCGATCATGACCATTGGTGTTCGCGACCCCGAGGGCAATGCGTTGCCGGTGGGCGAGCGCGGCGAGATCTGGTTCAAAGGCCCCAACCTCATTCGTGGTTACTGGAACCGCCCAGAGGCAACAGCCGAGACCATCGTCGATGGTTGGTTGCGGTCGGGCGACCTCGGTCATCTCGACGACGAAGGATTCATCTACGTTGAAGACCGCGTGAAAGACATGATTCTGCGCGCTGGCGAAAACGTGTATTGCGCCGAGGTCGAGGCCGCTGTCTACGAGCACGACAGCGTGCACGAGGCAGCAGTGTTTGGCGTTCCGCACGAGCGTCTTGGCGAAGAGGTTGCCGTCGCCATTTTGGTGAAGGCCGGCGCCCAGCTCACGGCTCAAGAGATTCGCGATCACGTTGCGGTGCGTTTGGCCTCGTTCAAGGTGCCAGCGCACGTGATCTTCTTTACCGAGGCGCTACCGCGTAACGCGTCGGGCAAGATCCTCAAGCGCGAACTGCAGCGTCAAATCGCCGACGCAAAGTAGTTGCACATGCAACTACCGATGTAGCAACACCTACAGCTGAAGCAGGGCGTTCTCGACCAGCTCGGTAAGCGCCGGATGAATGTAGATCTGCTCACGCGCCATCTGGTCGACAGTTTGACCAAACTTCATTCCCTGGATGAGCTGCTGAATCAAGATGCTCGACTGCGGCCCAATGATGTGCGCGCCTAACAACTGACGCGTGTTGGGGTCGGCGATCAGTTTGCAGAAGTGGTCGGTGTCTTCCATCGCCCACCCAAAGGCGACGTCGGCATAACGCTGTACGGCGGTGATGTAGGGCAAGCCAGCAGCGCGCAGCGACTGTTCGGTTTCGCCAACTGAGGCCACCTGTGGGTCTGCGAATACGGCGTGAGGGATGGGCCACAGGTCGGCGGTGCGCATTGTGCCGGGGTGGATGATGTTGTGCGCCACGGCGCGGCATTCGGCGTTGGCGACATGCTTGAGCTGATTCGGATTGGTGACGTCGCCCAGCGCCCACACGCCTGGCACGTTTGTGCGCAGATATTCGTCGGTGATGATGAAGCCATCTTCGTCGAGCTCAACGCCGGCTGATTCGAGGTTCATCAGATCGCCATTGGGTGTGCGACCAATGGCGATGAGTAGCGCATCGCCGGTGATGCGGTGCGTGTGGCCATCGGTCTTCACCTTCACGGTGATTTCGTCGCCCACCTGATCGACGCGCTCGATGTGAGTGTGCGTGCGCACATCGAACCGCTTGCTGTAGAGCTCGGTGAATCGTTCGCTCACGGCCTCGTCTTCGCGGGCCAACAAGCGCCCACTGCGAATGATCATGGTGATGCGGCTGCCCATTGCTGCGAACACATGCGCCATCTCTGTCGCGATGTAGCCGCCACCGAAGATGATGAGGTGCTCGGGCACCGACTCGACGCGCATGATGGTGTCGCTGGTGTGGAAATCGACAGCGTCGAGTCCGTCGATGTGCGGCAGCGTGGGCCTTGCTCCGGCAGCCACCACGATGTGCTCAGCGGTGATGTGTTCGCCGTTGACCTCGATCACCTTGGGTGCCACGAAGGTGCCCTCGCCGGTGAACACGCGCACGTTGTCGAGCGACTCGCGATACGCCTTGCCGCTCGGAGGGATCGAATCGATGCGACCGAAGACCCGGTTCACGATGTCGGGCCAACGCACCTGATTCACGGTGGCGTCAATGCCGAATTTCGAAGCGGTTTGGATGTGTGACACCACGTCGGCGGTGTAGACCAACATCTTCGTCGGGATGCAGCCACGGTTGAGACAGGTGCCGCCAAAAACGTCTTTCTCGACGATGGCGACGCGCAGGTTGTCCCACTCGGGAGTGAGCAAGCTGTTGCCCGACCCCGTGCCAATGATGATGACGTCAAACTCTGTGGACGAATGCTGCTGCATCCGATTGACCCTAGGGCTTGTCTTTGCCGACGACCCACATTGCGAAGAACTGACTGCCGCCGCCATAGGCGTGACCGAATGCTTTACGCACGCTGTCGACCTGATGGTCGCCGGCAATACCCATCACTTGCATCGCTGCCTCGCCGAAGCGCAGCATGCCGCTGGCACCGATGGGGTTCGTTGACAACACCCCGCCGCTGCAGTTCACCGGAAGGCGACCAGTCATCTCGGTAACGCCGTCTTCGACGAAGCGCCAGCCGTGATCCTTGGGCGCGAAGCCGAGGCTCTCGAGCCACATTGGTTCGAACCAAGCGAACGGTACGTACATCTCGACAGCGTCGATCTCGTCGATTGGTGACGTGATGCCAGCCTTGCGCCACAGATCGTTGGCGCAGTCTTCGCTGGCCCGCGGGCTCACCTGGTTGCGGCCAGCAAACGCGGTTGGCTCGCTGCGCATTGCGGTGGCATGCACCCATGCCTTGGGGCCGTCGTGGGCATCGGCAACATCTTCGCTGGCGAGTACCAATGCCATCGCGCCGTCGCTGCTCGGGCAGGTCTCGACCATGCGCACTGGGTCCCACAACATCGGGCTAGCCATCGCCTTTTCGAGTGTCCAATCGGGCTCGTGCAGATGTGCATATGGGTTGCGGCACGCGTTGGTGCGGTCTTTCACGGCCACCATGCAACCAATGTGCGATGGTGCGCCGCTGCGCTTGATGTACGAACGAATGATTGGTGAGAAGTAGCCGCCGGCACCTGCGTGCACTGGCATGCCGAATGGCATTGGCACCGATAGCGCCCACATCGCGTTGCCGTCGCTCTGCTTCTCGAAGCCGACGGTGAGCACTCGCTTGTGCACGCCAGACATCACGTGCTGTGCGGCGACGATTGCGGTGGAGCCGCCAACGCTACCTGCGGTGTGCACGCGGAACACGGGCTTGCCGGCAGCGGCGAGCGCGTCGACGAGCCACAGTTCGGGCATCATCACTCCCTCGAGCATGTCGGGCGCCTTGCCGATCACGATCGCGTCGATGTCGGCCATCGTGAGCTGAGCTGACTCGAGCGCACGATCTACAGCTTCACGGACGAGGCCCGCGATAGAGACGTCGGCCCGGCACGAAGTGTGCTGGGTCTGACCAACGCCGATGACAGCACAACGCTCAGCCATCACTCACCTTCCAATACACACACGAGGTTTTGTTGCATCCATGGACCCGATGACGCATGCCCGATGGCGCGGTCGGCGGTGCCGTTCATGACGCGGGTCGCAGCTTCCGCGAAGCGGGCGAGACCAGCGGACATCATTGGGTTCGCGCAGAGCGCTCCACCACTTGGGTTGATCGTTGTTGACTCGCTGAGCCCGAGCGCACTGGTGAGCAGAAGCTCTTGGTGGCTGTACGGCGCATGCAGCTCGGCAACATCGATCTTGTCGTTCGCAACGCCGGCCTTGTGGGCCGCAAGCGCAGCTGATGGCAAACTGGTCATCGACCGGTTGCCCAGGTTCTGCGACTCGATGCGGTGATCGATGCCACGGATCCATGCTGGCCGTGCAGCGAGGCTGCGAGCCCTATCGCCGGCTGCGATGATCACCGCGGTCACGCCGTCGGCGTGCGCAGGACAATCGAGTTCTCGTAACGGATCGGCCACCAACTGTGCTGCCATCAACGCCTCGATCGAGTGATCGCCACGGCGAAGTGCCTTAGGGTTCGTGAGCGCGTTGCGATGGCTGCGCTGCGCCACTTCGGCCATGGCTCGTTCGGTGACAACGCCCGACTCAAGACACGCACGCGCCTGCATCGCGGCGATCGAGCGATCGTCGGGCCACAGTGGTCCAACGACATACGGATCGAGTTGCAGGGTGAGGATGCGGTTGATGTCGCCGCTGCTGCTGCGTCCGTTACCGAACACCAATGCAGTGTCGATTTCGCCAGTCTGAATCTTCATCCAGGCCTCGTACAGCGCGAAGGCGCCGTCGGCCTCGACGTGGCTTTCGATGATCGGCGGCCACGCGCCCAACGCATCGACTGCCGAGACGAAACTGAACGGCTGACCGGTCATGTAGTCGCAACTGCCGTGGCACCAAAACCCGATATCGGTCTTGGTCATTGAGGCGTTGGCGAGTACTTGTTGAATCACCGGAATCAACATCTCGACAGGAGTCGAGGTAGTGGTTGAAGTGTTGTCGGCCTGTGCCGACGCGATGATGGCTACTTCACGCATGACTAATCTCCCGGCTCACAAGTGACCCGCGTAGGAATCGAATGGGGCATCGGGTTCGCCGGTTGGGCGGAAGTGCATCACGTTCTCCAGTGATGGCTGCCACTCTTCGCGAGGCCTCCACACTGGCTCAACGCGCATGCCCATGCGCACATCGGCTGCATCGACTTCTTGGATGAGGTGTTGCATGCCCATGTCGGCGCCGTCGAGAAGAATCGTGGCCGAGACATACGGGATCTTGATGGTCTGACCAAGGAACGGCACGTTGACCACACAGAAGGTGGTGATGGTGCCGCGCTGGCCAACCTCTACGTCTTCGCCAAGTAACGCACCACACTTCGCGCAGGTGCCGTTGCGGGGAGGCATGTAGACCAGCTCGCACACGGGGCAACGCTTGCCCACGAAGCGACCGTCCATCAGCCCGAGCAGGTGGCTACTCACGCGCGGTCCGGCCGAGTACTGGTACTTGATGCTGATAGGTGTGCGAATGCGCAGAACGTCGTCGCTCATGCTGGGCTCCCTGAGGTGAGGTCGAAGCACACGATGTCGGTGATGCTGCCGGATGGTTCGGCGGCCCAGCGAGCGGTCACGCGCATGCCGGTTTTGATTGCGTCGGCGCTTCCTGCGTCGACTGCGTGCAACAGATTTGTGTCGGCGCCATCAAGCGAAATCAACGCCCACGCGAATGGGTGCTGCAACGTGTTGCCCTCTACGGGGGCGGGCTGCCACGACCACGTGACGATGGTGCCTGTAGACGCCACGTCGACCCATTCGGTGAGATGATCACCCGTGATTGGATCGAACTCGGCGGGCGGTACGTGCACGCGTCCGTCGCTTCCTTTGGTGCCCTCAATGCGCTGATCGCGCAGGCCTGTGAGGAAGCGGCTCAGGATCGGGCCGACCGTGCGCTTGTATGGATAGGAAAGCTCGAGTGGCGCTGTGAAAGAGCCATCGGCGGCAATGGAGTATTCGGAGGTTCCACCGGACATGGAGATCGTTCTATCAGGTTTCTGACGCGCCGTCAGATACGAGCGCGAGATCCTCATCGTTGTTTGTTTCGTTCGCTTCGCAGACACCAACATGCGTAGGGTCTCGCCATGACTTCAGAACATGTCTCCGTCGAACGCCGCGATTCGGTGCTGGTTGTGCACCTTGATGACGGCAAGGCCAACGCTCTGTCGTCGTCGATGATTGGCGCCATTGGTGCCGCCCTCGATCAGGCCGAATCCGACGACTCGATCGGTGCGGTCGTGTTGCATGGCCGCGAGGGCAAGTTCTGTGCAGGCTTCGACCTTTCGGTGATGCGCGGTGGCGACATCTCGGCAATGGCCAACCTGGTGTGCGACGGTGGCGAGCTCGTGAGTCGTCTCTACGGTTCGTCCATTCCGGTGGT
>JAPKZR010000145.1 GCA_026393695.1 Actinomycetota bacterium | reverse complement strand
GAGCACGAGAATGCCGTCCTCGATTGCTGCGACTGCGTCGCCGATGATGGCGAAATCTTGGAAGTCGGCCTGTGCCTGCTGGATGAACGCTTGACGCTCTTCACCTGCAACCGGCGGCAGCGGCCGCTTCTTGACGGCCACGGCCCTCTCGCGGAATCGTGCCAACATCTCGTCTACGTTCAGCTCAGCCATTGCAACAACCGTACCCGCTGTGACCCGACGACGAGGTGCTTAGTGGTGGCCCTTCTTCACGTTGCGTAGCAACGGATCCATGAGGTCACGAGCCAACGGCGTCGATGGATCAAGCAGGGGCTCTGGCGCCTTGGCGACCTCGGCGACCGGCTCGGGAACAAGCTCAGCGATAGGCGCCTCAACGACTGCCACCTCGACAACTGGCTCCTCGACAGCTAGCTCCTCGACCACGTCGGCATCGCGAAGGTCGTCGAATCCCTTCAGTTCGGCGCGTGCAGCAGCCTCGAGGTCGATGACGCCGCCATTGAGCGACTCGCCTTCGACAACTCCCCAACGCATCGGCTGGGCATCTTCGGGGCGCACCGAGTTAAGCAGGTCTTGTTGCGAGACCTCATCGAGGTTGCGGAACTTGCGCTCGCCCATCACCTCGAGCGGGGCCAGCAGCGCTGGGTCGGGACGCGTGCTGCGCCAAAACCACACCGTGATGATCAGCAGCGTGATGCCAAGTGTGGCGAGACCAGCGGCAAGCAAGTAGACCTTGCGCGTGCTGCTGACGTCGTTGACCGAATCGGCAAGGAGTCCAACCGCGAACGGTGCGAGTGAATGCAGCGAGAGCAACTTCATGACTCGGCAAGTCTGGCATGTTTGCCTCGTAAGTGTGCAGCTCACTCGCTGACGCGCCAAGCTATGAAGCAATGACAAGCCTGCTTTCATTCGCCGGCATCGCAGCTGTGTGCGCAGCGATGTTGTGGGCCGCATTCCGCATCGAGCCGCACTGGGTCAGCAAAGACGCGCAACGCATGGTCTGTTACGGCCAAACGATCAGCCGCGACGGACGCAGCGTCGGAAAGTGGCGCGAGTTTCGCGTGGCCAACGGCGCCGACGGCACCATCGAGGTGCGACCACGCCGCGGTGGCCTCAGCAGCCCGCAGGGCTCAGGAGGCGCCAAACCGTCAGGCGCCTTGATGCCAAGCCGGATGCCGAAGTCATCGACCTGGCGCGTGGCTGGACCGTCCGACAACCCACCGAAACGACGGGTGGTCTATCTGCTCGAGTGCGGCCCCGACGATGACCTCGATTTCCTGGTGGCCTTACGCTTACCAGCCACCAGCAAAGGGATTCCGATGCTCGATGCCGCCGCCGCGAAGCGACACGGCTAGTTCTTCGACACCGAGTCCAAGAACGCCTCGATGGGCGGGGCAACCTGATCAAGGTTGAGCAAGAACGCGTCGTGACCGTGGGGTGAATCGATCTCGACATACTCACACGGGGTGCCCGCGGCAACGAGCAGATCGCGCAGGTGCCGCTGCTGATAGGCCGGGTACAACATGTCGCTCCAGATGCCCATCGACAGCACCGGCACGTTGATTCTGGCCATGGCCGACACCGCACCGTTGCGGCCACGGCCCACGTCGTGCAGGTCCATTGCTTTGCCAATGATGAGGTAGCTGTTGGTGTCGAATCGACGGATCAGTTTTTCGCCGTGATGATCGAGATAGCGCTCGACCTCGAAGCGTTGCCAGAGATCGAAGCCGTCCCTATGCGTGCCGCCGTCGGCAAGGTCTCGTCCGAACCGTTCGGTGAACACGTTGTCGCTTCTGAACGTGACTTGCGCGATCATGCGCGCCACCGCCAGACCCTCGGCCGGACCATCGCCCTCGGGCGCGTCGTAGTAGTCGCCGCCGCGCCAGCGTGGATCAAGCAAGATCGTGCGACGTCCAATCGCGCCCCAAGCAATCTGTTGCGCAGTGCTCTGCGCACACGTTGCGATAGGCACCAGCGAGCGAACGCGATTCGGATAGGTGATGCCCCACTCGAGCACTTGCATGCCGCCCATCGAGCCACCGATCACGCTGTGCCACACATCGACGCCAAGGTGGTCGGCGAGGCGGGCCTGCAGTCGAACCATGTCGCGAATAGTGATGACCGGAAAGCGAGATCCGTACGGCCTGGCGTCGGATGGGTGCGGCGACGACGGGCCCGTTGTGCCCTGGCATCCGCCGAGCACGTTGGAGCACACCACGAACCAACGGTTGGTATCGATGGCCTTGCCCGGACCGATTGCATCGGCCCACCAACCCTCGCCCGAATGTCCCTTGCTGTCCACGCCTGCGGCATGGCTGTCGCCCGTCCACGCATGACAAATCAAGACTGCATTGCTCGCGCTGTCGTCGAGGGTTCCCCACGTTTCGTACGCGACGCTCACATTGGTGAGCGATGTCGCGCCATCGAGAGCGAAGGGTCGATCGGCCGCAACAGTGAGGAACTGACGATGTCCGGGGTTGTCGCCCGGCATCCATGCTCCGGTCACCGGAAATGATTGCTTGTCCACATCGTCCTCCTCTCGAGCATGCTGAAATCAACAACATCAAGAGCGGCCGAAGCCTTTGTTGCCGAACCGAAGTGCGGCCACATCCCATCTGACGATGGAGGCACCTTGGGGCTTCCGACCCAGGTTGCCGGGCCTTTGGAAAGGCCGCTCGTAATGCTTGACGCAGTGTAACGGCTCAGGCGTTGGAGTCAACGAACCATTAACTCACGGCGCTTGGTTGTACCGCTGCTCGAGCGCGAACTGATCGCCAAGACCGACGAGCGCACCGAAATCGTCGAACGCGACGAGGCGATCGAGATGGCTGCGCAACGAACCTTCGGTGCGCAGCAATTCCAGCGACTCACGGATCGCGTGCACCATGGTGAACAAGCCGCTGAGCGGCGACACAATGAGATGAAACCCAAGCTCGGCCAATTCGGTGGGCGTGAGCAACGGTGTCTTGCCGGTCTCGACCATGTTGGCGACCAGGGTTACATCGCTGAGTTCGGCGGCGATGCGCTCGAGCTCGGCCACAGACTCAGGCGCCTCGATAAACACTGCGTCGACACCAAGATCGCGGGCCATCTTGGCGCGCTCGATGGCATTGTCGAGTCCGTTCATGGCGCGCGCATCGGTACGCGCAGTGATATGGAGATGCGTGCAATGTTCGACAGCAGCGCGCAACTTGGCCAACCAATCTTCGACCGGAACCACTTGCTTGCCTGGCATGTGCCCGCAGCGCTTGGGCCACACTTGATCCTCGAGGAACATTCCTGCGGCGCCGGCTTGCTCCCACAGCTCGACCGTGCGAATTGCGTTGAGCGGACCGCCGTAGCCGGTGTCGGCATCAACCACCACGCTCGTGTTGGGCGCCGCGGCGCATACTCGCCGCGCGACCTCGGCCATCTCGGTTTGGGTAAGGAATCCAAAATCGGGCTTGCCGAGCATGGTGGCGCTCACGCAATATCCGCTTACGAACACCGTGTCGAACTCGGCCTCGACAGCAAGCTTGGCCGACAACGAATCCCATACGCTGGGCATCAACACACTGTCGCGATTCGCGAGCCGTGCCCGCAGATGATCGCCTCTCATGATTGCGCCGCCGCCAAGCGATCGATGGCCAATTCCTTGAGCCGCTTGTAATCGACCTTGCCGTTCGCTGCCCGACCAATGGTGTCGACGACCACCACATGGCGAGGCGCCTTGTAGTGAGCCAACAACCCCTTCACATGATCGGAGAGAACCGCCGAGTCGATCGTGCAATCGGCCTCGGACTCGACCACTGCGCAGATGACTTCGCCAAACCGTTGGTCGGGCAGACCGACGCACACGGCGTCGCGCACGCTGGGGTGAGTCTTGAGCGCCTCTTCGACCTCTTCGGGGAACACCTTTTCGCCGCCGGTATTGATGCACACCGACCCGCGGCCGAGCAGACGCAACGTGCCGTCTTCGTTGACCTCGGCGAAGTCGCCGGGAACGCTCCAGCGGCGGCCTTCGTAGGTACGAAATGTC
>JAPKZR010000128.1 GCA_026393695.1 Actinomycetota bacterium | reverse complement strand
ACATCCTCGACTCCACCTCGATTCCTGCGCCGCAGCCCTCGCTTCGTGACGCCATCAAGCAAGACGTCACTGGCTTGCGGGTCGGCCGCATCACCGACCTGCCCGAAGGCGCCGACCCCGATGTGGCCGAGCGTCTTGAAGCAGCCTTCGATGCGCTTCGCGCTGCTGGCGCAACCATCGTCGACGTGCAGGTACCGGCATTCAGCTACGGCCTCACCGCCTACTACCTCATCGCCCCTGCCGAGGCCAGCAGCAACCTTGCCCGATACGACGGCGTGCGTTACGGCCTTCGGGTCAATGCTGCCGACACCAACGCCATGTACGGCGCCACCCGCGTCGCTGGGTTCGGCGAAGAGGTTCAGCGCCGAATCATGCTGGGCACCTATGCGCTCAGCGCTGGCTACTACGACGCGTATTACGGCAAGGCACTCAAAGTGCGCCGGCTCATCGCCGACGACTTCGATCGCGCTTACCAACACGCCGATGTGCTGCTCACGCCCACGTCGCCAACTGTTGCGTTCCCGTTCGGATCAAAGAGCGACAATCCGTTCGCGATGTATCTCTGCGACGTGTACACAATCCCCACCAACCTCGCCGGACACCCCGCAATGAGCGTGCCGTTCGGCACCGGCGCCGAAGGCCTGCCCGTTGGTGTTCAGATTCTGGCCGGCACCTTGGGCGAACCACAGATGTTCCGTGCCGCAGCAGCACTCGAGCGAGCAATGGGAGTTTCGAAGTGAGCGAGTCGCAAGGCACCACAGGCAGCATGGTCTACAAAGCTGGCGCAGTCACCGGCGATGAGATCTTGGTCGATGGTTGGGAACTCATCGTGGGCCTCGAGGTTCACGTAGAACTGGCCACCGCAACCAAGTTGTTTAGCGCCAGCGCGAACCGCTTCGGCGACGAACCGAACACCAACATCGATCCGGTCACGTTGGGTCTGCCCGGTGCGCTGCCGGTGCTGAACCGTCACGCCGTAGAGCTTGCGATGCGCATTGGTCTCGCCCTCAACTGCACTATCCAGCCCAGCACATTTCACCGCAAGAACTACTTCTACCCCGACCAGCCCAAGGCGTATCAGATCAGCCAATACGACCAGCCGATCAACATCGATGGTTTCTTGGCGCTTCCCGGCGGCAAGAAGATCGGCATCGAGCGCGCCCACCTCGAAGAAGACACCGGCAAGAGCACCCACATTGGTGGCGCCGGTGGCCGCATCCACGGCAGCGATTACTCGCTCATCGACTTCAACCGTGCTGGTGTTCCGCTGGTCGAAATCGTCAGCCGTCCCGACATCCGCACCTCTGAAGAAGCCCGTCAATACGTCACCGAGTTGCGTTCAATTCTGGTGGCCATCGGCGCAAGCGACGCGAAGATGGAAGAGGGCAGCATGCGCTGCGACGCCAACGTCAGCGTGCACAAGCCCGGAATGCCGTACGGCACTCGCTGCGAGATCAAGAACGTGAACAGCATTCGTTCACTCGGCCGGGCCATCGACTACGAGATGCGCCGTCAGATCGACATGAACGAGGCCGGCGAAACCGTTCGCCAAGAGACTCGTCACTGGAACGAAAACGACGGTCGCACGCACACCTTGCGCAGCAAGGAAGACGCCGACGATTACCGCTACTTCCTTGAGCCCGATCTCGTGCCGCTCGACCCGTCACCCGAGTGGATCCAGGCCGTGCGCGATGCCATGCCAATGCTCCCCGGCGCACGTCGTGCTCGGCTCTCTGCAAGCACCGGCCAGCCAGCCGATGGCGAAGCCGTAATGGTCGTGGTCGAACGCGGTCAAGACGATTACGTGCTCGAGGTCGCCGCTGCCGGTGGCGATGTCGGCCGTGCCCTCATCCACGTGAAAGAAGGCTTCGCCGACGAAGGCGCAACGCCAACGGTTCCTGCCACAGATCTCGCCGGGCTCACCCGTCTCGAGATCGGTGGTCAGCTCACCGCTACTCAGGCAAAGACCGTGCTCGCCGAGATCGTGGCCAACGGTGGCGGCGACGCTGCTGCCATTGCTGCGGCTAAGGGCTTCGAGGCAATGGACACCGGAGCACTCGAGGCAATGGTCGATCAGATCATCGCCGACAACGCAGCCGTGTGGTCGAAATATTGCGGTGGCGAAGACAAGGCCATGGGCGCCTTGGTTGGCGCAGCAATGAAAGCCTCACAGGGCAAGGCCGACGGCAAGTTGGTCACTGCATTGCTGCAGGCCAAGCGCACTGCGTAATCGCTGCACGCGGCCACAGACGCACACGCACACCGCGCTGATCAATCGGGCTGATTGAGCTCGATCACATTGCCACTCGGATCATTGATGAACGCCTGACGGCCCGCGCCTTGAACGTGGTTGAGACGAAAGGCATCGACACCTTGTTCGCCAAGCTCACCAAGGCACGCGTCGAGATCGTCGACGATGACCGCGAAGTGGTTCTCGAGACCTGGGGTGGCTTTGTCGGTAAGGATGAGATGCACCTGCTGTGCGCCTGCCTGCATCCACGCCCCATCGACGCTGAACGTGGGTCGAGACGGGTCAACGGTCATGCCCAACAAGTTGTAGAACGTGATCGACGCAGCGAGGTCGTGCACGCCGATGGACACATGCTGAACACCGACCGGCTTCATAGCTGCCCCGAGGCAACGAGATCGATGGTCCGAACGACAGTGCGGTGAAACGCATCGACAGCCATGTGCAGATGGTCGTCGGGAGTGTCTTCTTCTTTGGTGTGACTTAACCCAGCAATAGACGACGAGAAGATCATCACCGTGGGCACCTCTCGGGCCATCTCGCTGGCGTCGTGCAATGCGCCGCTCGGCAATTCAACATCGTGACCCTCAACTTCACGAACGCTGACGCGTGCTGCATCGAGTAGCAACGGATGGAACGGCATCGGCGGAATACGAAAGATGTGCTCGTAGTCGATAGTGCAACCTTCGGCGGCCGCCGCGTCGGATGCAGCCTGCTTCATCTCGCTGAACATTGCCGCAAGACTGTCGTGGCTGATGTGGCGCATGTCCATCGTGACGCGAGTTTCGCCGGGCACAGCGGTGACCACGCCAGGCCAGCACTGTGCATGGCCAATGGTGGTAACGCCATCGTGACGACGACCAATCTCGGCAAGCGCCAGCGCAAAGCGTGACGCCGCCAAGAAGCTGTCATGGCGCATGGCCATCGGCATGGTTCCTGAGTGCGCAGCCTGACCGCGGAAGATAACCCGCTCGCGTTCGATGCCCTTGGTGCCCGTGACCGTACAGATGCCGAGGCCCATCGACTCGAGAATCGGACCCTGTTCGATATGTACCTCGAGATAGGCCTTCACGTTGCGCAGGCGGGTGCGAGCACCGTCGATTGCGGCGAGCGTGATGCCGTGTTCGCCAATGACCTGTTCGAGTTGGTGGCCCTCTTTGTCGACAAGCGTTGCCGCAGCAACAACATCAAGTGACCCAACAACGGCGGCAGACCCGAAGAGACTGCGGCCGAACCGAGCCCCCTCTTCGTCGGCCCAATCGACGAGCGCGATGGTGACCGGAGGCGTTCCAGCAGCGGCGAGCGAGCGCAGCAGTTCGAGGCCGGCCATCACGCCCAGCGCGCCATCGAGCCAACCACCCTTAGGCACACTGTCGAGATGCGAGCCGACAACGATGGTGTCGTCGCTCGCGCCACGCAGATACGCCCACAGGTTGCCCGCTTCGTCGGTGTCGATCTCTACTGGCAACGTCGCGAGCGACTCGCGTAACAACGCGCGCGCCGCAAGCCAGTCGGGGGTCCAGCACAGGCGACGGCTGCCTTCGGGACCACCGGTACGAGCGGCGAGCTCGCGGAGATCGGCAACAACACGACCGGGGTCGTAGCCAGCGACAGCGCCGTGTAGTGAATCGGAAGTTGTCATAGGTTCGAACCTACCCGCCGCGACACCGCCCGCCATGACAAACTCTGACTCATGGCCATCGAAATCATCACGCCCGTCGACGACGACTGGGAGCAGATTCGTCGATGACGGACAAATCGTTTCGATGGCGGGCTCGTATGCACTCGATGCCACCGTGCCGGGCGGTGTGTGCATTCCGATGGGCGGCGTCACGTGGGTTTCCACGCTCAGCACGCATCGTCGCCAAGGGATCATGCGCCAAGTGCTGAGCGCAGTACACGACGACATCGACGAGCGCGGCGAACCGCTTGCCTCGCTCTACGGCTCTGAGGGTGGCATCTATGAAACCCACGGCTACGGCGTTGCCTCAAACTCACGCACCATCAGCATCGACACCAAACGCGCCAAGTTCAGGGCTCAATACGTGCCCGAGGCTGGCCACGTTCGGTACATATCGGGCGACGATGTGGTCGACACCACCAGCGAGATTTGGGAGCGTTTTCGCCGGTGCCGCGCTGGCGAAGTCAGTCGATCGCTGATCGAGCAGGACCTGCGGTTCGCGATGGGAGACCGGCCAGAAGGAGGGCTCACCGGCGCGCGATATCTTCGTCACAACGACGGATATGCGGCCTATCGCATCGATTCGCAGTGGAACGACGGTCAACCAGCGCACGTGTTGCACCTCATTCAGATGGTTGCAGTGACGCCCGAGGCTCACGCTGCGTTGTGGCACTCAGTGCTCAACGTAGACCTCGTGGGCGAAGTGAGATCACGCATCGTGGCCATCGACGATCCGATTGGGTATCTGCTCACCAACCAACGCGACGTTCGCACCGTCAGCACTAGAGACAACATCTGGCTCAACGTGCGCGATGCCAGCATCTGCTTCGGCGCTCGCACGTACCGCACCACCGACCGATTGGTCGTTGAGGTCGACGGCAAGCGATGGGCCATCGATGGCAGCCCCGACGAAGCATCGTGCCGCTCGGTACGTACTCGCGCCGATCTCGTCACGTCTCACGCATGGTTCAGCGCACTGTTGTATGGCGGGGTGCTGCCGAGTGCGCTTGTTGCTGGCCGACGAATGACTGCGCGCAACGACGACATTCTTCGGCGCGCCGACTTGTTCTTTCCAACGAGCCTGCTGCCACACTGCCAAACCCAGTACTGATCTGGCCGCGCTCAGTCCTGCGGCCAGCGCCGCCCGAGATCAACTCGTTTGCGCAGCGATCTGCGCGACGTAGTCGATCAGGAAGTCGTCGTCGCTGGCGTGAGGGTACGCGAGCCAAAATCTCTCGACAGCATCGGCCGGAGAGCTGAACTCACATAACGGCCAGAGCGCGACGAGATCTTGGTAGTCCACTGCCCGGGCGGCGTACAGCTTCATTAAGAACACCCAGTCGGGTGACGGCAATACGACCGTGAGCGCCTCGTGCGCGAATACTGGCGAGCAGTGAGCGCTCGTCAACCCATTCGGCGTGAATGCAATTGCTGCGTCATTCAACCAACGAGGCTCAAGGCCCTTGCTGCACGCGACGTCGTCAATTACCCGACGCGTTTCTTCGTTGAGTCTCGTGATGGTGTCGACGTCTCGGGTGGCTTCGCGAAGGCCCAGCAGCGCGAGATACGAGCCTCCGATGACAACAAGAGTCTGGTGCGGCACGGATCGTTGGCCAAGCACAAAGGCCAACGCTTCAAGGCCGTCGAGGACAGCCGCGTGATCAAAGAGGGGTTGCGCCACGGTGCCGCCACAAGTTTTCCTCAGCGATCAAGATATTGCGATCCAAGAACTGCGCTGGCGCGTGCGCCGCTTCGCGAGCCTGCATCCGAGGCGTACCCGGCGCCACCCAAGAGTCGCTGAGTCGCGGAACATCGTGGGTCCATGCGGGGCGGCTCATGCCGCGGTCGTCGGCAATTTTCTCAGCAACTGCGGCAAGAAGATTGTCGAGCTGTTCGTTGTGGGTGCGCGTCGGCGGATCACCGATGGCGATATCGGAGTACTCAACGTGCAGATGCACCCAATCGAGCAGGCCACGCAGCTGCGTCCACGGAACCTCGCTCTTACCCTCAGCAGTTGCTCCAACAGCGATTGCGGCGAGCGAATGCCGATGAGGCGATTCGGTCGCGCTGAGGTTCAGCCGCCGACCAGCGGCGGCGGTGATACGCGCAAGCATGGTGACCGTTGGATCCATCTCACCAGACTCAATTCGGGCGATGGTCGAACGGGTGCAACCAGCGCGACTTGAGAGGGCTCGTTGCGATAGCCCGGCCTCGGCCCG
>JAPKZR010000023.1 GCA_026393695.1 Actinomycetota bacterium | reverse complement strand
GCCCGTTACTGCACTGGGCAAGCGAGTCAACGCAACCGCCCTTGAGTCCGCTGAAGATGTCGATGTCGTGTGCCTCGTCATTGATGCCACCATGCCGTTCGGCAAGGGTGATCAATGGGTTGCCGATCGCATCGACATCAGTAAAGCCGTGCTCATCTTGAACAAGGTCGACGCCGCTTCGAAGCAGGCCGTACTCAAGCAGCTCGTGCGCTCAAGCGGCCTCGACGCCGCTGCCTACTTCCCAGTCTCAGCCTTGAGCGGTGAAGGCATTCCCGAACTGATCGATTACCTCGTCACGTTGCTGCCCGAGGGCCCCATGTATTACCCAGAGGGCACGGCAAGCGACGTCGAGGAGCACACATGGATCGCCGAATTGGTTCGTGAACAACTGCTCGCGATCTTCGAAGACGAACTTCCGTATTCAATCGCCACCCGAATCACCGAATGGGAAGGCAAGCGCATTCGCTGCGAGATCATCGTGGAGCGCGAAAGCCAAAAGGGAATGGTCATCGGCAAGCATGGCGCCATCCTCAAAGAGGTCGGCATCCGTGCGCGGGCGCAGTTGCCCCCAGACACCTTCCTTGAGTTGTTCGTCAAGGTCGACAAAGACTGGCAGCGTCGCCCTGCTCGCGTCGAGCGCCTCGGCTACTAACCCTGAGGATTGCCAGAAGCCGAACTGCTGAGCAGCTGGCTGTAGTCGGCGCTCACTAACAACTGCCCCGGCCGAGTCAGATCACCGCCGCCGCGCAACACGCTGATCGGTACGCCAGCTTGAGTGAACGTGACCTGGCCAACGCCGCGTTGGTTGGTCAGTGTGAGCACGATCTGGCCGATTGCGAGTCGCTGATCTTGTGGTGCCATTGCGTTGAAGAACGTGAGTGGCAAATCGACCGTGACGACGCCGCCAACCGTGGTGAGCACGCTTTGCGAACCTTCGGGAATCGCGGTGCGCAGGCCAACTCCGAACTCGCGTGGCGGGCCTGTTTCAAGCACCGACATTGTCTGCGCCAACGATGCGGGCCGCGGCAACAACTGCGTGACGCTGACGAGTTGCGTGCCGGCCACGAAGAACAGCAGCACTGTTTCGGTAGCGATGGTGGTGGCAGGCTCGACAACGGTTGTGGTGCTGGCCGGGGCGATGGAGCTTGATGTTGTTGGCACAGCCGTGGTTTCGCTCAGCCCGAACGGAATGTTGCGCTTGTCGATCGTGGTGAACTGGCTTGAGTCGGGCACACCGCACGCGGCAACCGCCGTAACCGCAACCAAGAACAACGACACCAGAACTACACGCGGCTGACGCATCAGTACACCGATCCTTTGCGATCAAATGGGAAGCGAACCACGAATCGCGCCCCGCCACCGAATCGATCTTCGACCCATGCATCGCCGCCCAGCGCGTGTGCGTGCTCGGCGACCAAAGCGAGCCCAAGCCCGCTGCCCACGCGATGGCGTGCAGCCGTGCCGCGAGCGAAGCGCTCAAAGATTCGCTGACGCTCGCCCCGCGCCACCCCAGGGCCAGAGTCTTCGACAGCGAGCAACAACCCTTGGTCGCGATCGGACTCGATGCTGACTCGCGTTGGTCCGCCACCGTGTTGGCGAGCGTTGTCGAGCAGGTTGGCAACAATGCGCTCGAGTCGAAGCTTGTCGATCCACAGCGTCTGGTGAGCGTCGGGATGCACCTCGATTGCCACGTCACCAAACCCGTAGCGCTGAGCGATGCGCGGCACGACCTCGTCGAGACGAAGTTCTTCGGAGTTGACATCGCTGACACCGGAATCGATGCGGGCGAGTTCAAGCAGATCCATCACCATCTGGTCAAAGCGGCGAACCTGATTGACCACGACATCGAGCGCTTGTTGAGTGCGCTCGGGTAGGTCGGCGCGACGAGCGTCGAGCACCTCGACCGCAGCGGTCAGGGCGGTGATCGGGGAGCGAAGCTCGTGACTGACGTCGGACGCAAAACGAGCCTCACGCTCGATGCGGGTCTGTACCGCGTCGGCCATGTAGTTGAACGACTGCGCGAGCCGGTTGAGCTCAGGGTCGCTCTCGGGCTCCATCCGAATGTCGAGACCGCCAGAAGCAATACCCCCGGCCGCGCTTGCTACGCGACTCACGGGTTTGAGTAGCCGGCGGCTTGTCCACCAGCCGAGCGCCGCAGCAAGCAG
>JAPKZR010000238.1 GCA_026393695.1 Actinomycetota bacterium | reverse complement strand
GGCGAAGCCACAAGGCGCGCCGCCCAGCCGGCGACAAACGCATCGAGGTCTGCATCGGGGAGCACGCGGTTGACGAGGCCAAGCTCTTTTGCCTCGGCAGCATCAACGATGTCGCCGAAGAATGCGAGTTCTTTGGCGATGTGCAGGCCAACGCGGCGCGGCAACACCCACGAACCACCGAAGTCGAGCGAAAGACCGCGACGCGAGAAGATCTCGGAGAAGCGTGCTGTCTCAGACGCCACCACCAAGTCGCATCCGAACGCCAGGTTGCACCCAGCGCCCACAGCAACGCCGCGCACCTTGGCGATGGTTGGCTGGGGCATACGGTGCAACGACAACGCCACCTCGGTGATCTGACGCATCGCGCTGAGCTGATGGCGGGGTGGGCCATCGCCAGGCGCGGCCCACAGGTCGGCGCCAGAACAGAACTCGCCGCCTGCGCCAGTGATGATGACCGCACGGTCGTCGGCCCGGCCGGAGATGTCACGGAAGGTTTCGAGCAGCTCGATCCACATCTGATTCGTGGCCGCGTTCTTCTTTGCCGGGCGGTTGAGCATGACTGTGACGACGCCGTCTTGGCGCGAAACTTCGATTGTTTCCATGTCTGGCGACGATACTTACGCAATGGGCTATAACCCTCACCGAAAGTTCATTCCAAAACGTGGCGACCTCGCGCTGGTGGCCGCCTCGATTGTGGTCGTGCTCGTGCTCGTGCTGTGGGCATTCTCGGGCTGACCATGGGACTATGGGATGGCGGCTACGGCGCCGTCGAGGTTCGCCGTATTCATCCCTACGAGGCCACCAAAACCTACGTGTGCCCCGGATGCCATCAAGACATTGCACCCGGCACCGGGCACATCGTGGCAGTGCCAGCCGAAGCAACCGACCTACGCCGCCATTGGCACAAGCCATGTTGGGCTCAGCGCGAGGCAATGACGAAACGTCAAAAGGCGCCCTCGATTACGCGTACCCGTACGCCAAGAACCGACACCACATCGAAGCGAACCTCGACCCCGTGAACTGCGTGCGCCGCAAGCCACGCAGCCCCCAGACGCCGTAGTCGAATCTGTTTTCGCGGCGTCACAGCGAGCGCCGGATCTCCGTATGCATCGGTTGCGCGGGTCTTCACTTCGACGAACGAAACGAGATTGCCGAGGCGCACCACGAGATCGAGTTCGCCACCGGGTGCACGCCAATTGCGATCGATCACGGTGTAACCCTGAGTGCGGTACCACCGCGCTGCTTGATCTTCTCCCCAACGCCCGCGCGCATTGCGCGACAGGTCTACAGGTCGATCGGAGGGAGTTCCTCGATATTCACGTCCTTGAACGTGAGCACCCGAACCTTCGGAACGAAGCGGGTCTTGCGGTACATGTCCCAAACCCATGCGTCAGTGAGCACCACCTCGATGAGGGGCCGCGACGCATCTCCAAGTTGAGTCACTTGCACTGCGTTGGCCAGATAAAACCGGCGCTCGGTCTCAACGGCGAAGCGGAACATGCCCGCGACGTCTTGGTACTCCTGCGCGAGTTGAAGCTCTCGCTCGGACTCGTAGTTCTCGAGATCGTCAGAGCTCAATGGAGGGTGCTTTCACCGAATAATCGGCCTCCGACCGGAATGGTCAGCGGTCGCGCTTTTCCTTGATCTTGGCTGCCTTACCCGAGCGATCACGCAGGTAGTACAACTTGGCGCGACGCACGTCGCCACGACGAACAACTTCAAGCTTGGCCACGGTTGGGGCGTGCATTGGGAATGTGCGCTCGACGCCAACGCCGTAGCTCACCTTGCGGACCGTGTAGGTCTCGGCAACGCCGCTGCCGTGCAGGCCAATCACGTTGCCCTGGAAGATCTGGATGCGCTCTTTGTTGCCTTCGATGACCTTGACGTGCACCTTCACTTCGTCACCAGGACCGAACTGAGGAATGTCGGTGCGGATGTACTGGTTGTCTACAAGATCGGTGGACTTCATGACGCGGTCTTTCGTAACAGCCCGAAACGGGAGCCTGAGTGGCGAACGCTCAAGGATAGGCCGCGGAGGGGAACTCTTCCAACAAACGACGGTCATCATCTGAAAGTCCGCCGCGCGCCTCGATGAGGTCGGGGCGATACCGAAGGGTGCGATGCAGTGCCTGAGCGTGGCGCCAGCGGGCCACTTTGGCGTGATCGCCGCTGCGCAAGATCTCGGGTACGGCCCATCCCCTGAACTCATTGGGGCGGGTGAACTGAGGTTCTTCGAGCAGTCCCGATGCACCAAAACTCTCGGTCACTGGGCTCATGTCGTTACCCATTGCGCCCGGCAACAGCCGGGTAACGGCCTCGATCACCAAGCATGCAGCGACTTCGCCACCCGACAGCACCACATCGCCAATCGACAGTTCGTCGTCGACAAGGTGCTCGCGCACGCGGTGGTCGATGCCCTCGTAGCGCCCGCACAACAAGCTGAAGCCACCACTCTCGGCGAGCTCGTGGGCCATGCGCTGATCGAACCTGCGCCCACCCGGGCCGAGCAGAAACAATGGACGAGGCGGGTCGGCGGCCTCGACCGAAGCAAAAATGGGGCCGGGCTGCATCACCATGCCGGCGCCGCCGCCAAAGGGTGAGTCGTCGACGGTGCGATGCGCATCGGTGGTGTGCTCGCGCAGATCGTGGCAGCGCAGATCGAGCAGGCCGTTGGTACGGCACTTCCCGAGCAAGCTTTCGCTGCAGAAGTCGTCGACGAGTCCGGTGAAGATGGTGAAGACGTCGATTCGCATCGGCGCCAACTCTAGGGGCATCTCAGGAATCGAGATCGAACAAGCCGTCGGGCGGATCGATGATGATGACACCATCGATGCAGCTCACCACGAATGTGATGGGCACCAAGGCCCCCGTGTCGAGTTCGAGAATGTCGTGGGCCGGATTGGCCAACACGCCGATACAGCGGCCGCGTGAGGTTCCATTGGCTTCAACGACTTCGGCGTTGAGCAGTTGGTGAACCCACAGCGCATCGGGGTCGTCGATGGGTTCAGCGAAGAGCACGGCGTTGGTGAGTGACTCGACCGCAGTGCGATCGTCGAAGCCCACAAAGTGCGCCAGCCAGCGTTGCGGCAACCGCTTTGACGATGCGAGCGTGCGCCATTGGCCGTTGGCCCACAAACGCGAACCGACCGCGAGACGATCCTCGCGGTCAGTGATCAGATCTATGTATGTGTCGCCCTTGACGCCATGTGGGCGCCGGATGACTCCGACTTCGACGAGACCTGCTGGCATGTCGCCACCAGTTGAGCGAGGTCGATCAGTCATCGACGAAGTCGACGTCGACTTCGACGCCATCGCGAGTGCCGGCGGCACGAACGACGGTGCGAATGCTCTGCGCCGTACGGCCACGACGGCCGATCACGCGGCCGAGGTCTCCAGGACCGACCTTGACCTGCAGCTTGATGCGACCCTTCGAGGGAATGCCCTCGACGCGAACAGCCTCGGCATCGTCGACGATTGAACGCACGACATGCTCAAGAACCGCAGTTGCGGTTGGTGCAGCGCCTTGATTGCCAGCGTCGACGCCATCTTCGGCGCCGTCGAGCTCATTGCTCACTTGGCAGCCCGTGCGACGCCGAACTCAGTCCATGCGCCGGAGATTTCGAGCAGCTTGCGAACACGGTCGGTTGGCTGTGCGCCGTCCATCAACCACTTGACGGCCTTGGCGTTATCAATGGTGATGACGCTGGGCTCGGCACGAGGGTTGTACTGGCCGACAATTTCGATGAACCGACCATCGCGCGGCGACCGACTATCGGTTGCAACGATGCGATATTGCGGCTGCTTGGTCTTACCGACTCGGGTGAGGCGCAGCTTCACTGACATTTGATACAGACTCCTGATTGGTCTACAGAACTGTGAAAGGTTAGCGCCAGAGTGACGGGTACACACCCGACGCAGCGATAACCGCCAGATGACTCAGCGTTGATTGAACGGCATATCGCCAAAAGCACCCGGCATTTGGCCCTTCAGGGCACCTAAACCACCGGGCATCATCGGCATCTTCTTCTTGCCCTTTTTGCCCATGGTCATCGGGCCCATGCGCTTCATCATCTTTTGCATCTCGCTGAACTGCTTGACGAGACGGTTGATTTCGCCCACCGACGTGCCGCTGCCCACCGCAATGCGATTGCGCCGACTGCCGTTGATGATCTCGGGCTTGCGCCGTTCGGCAGGGGTCATCGAGCGGATAATGGCCTCGACCGGCTTGAGGTCGTCGTCGTCGATCTTGGCGTTCTTGAGCTCTTTGGGCATGCCAGGCATCATTCCCAACAGGCCCGACAACGGACCCATCTTCTTGAGTTGCTGCATCTGGTCGAGGAAGTCGTCGAGCGTGAACTCGCCGTCCATCATCCGTTGAGCGGCCTCGGCGGCAGAATCCTTCTCGAACGCCTTCTCGGCCTGCTCGATGAGCGTGAGCACATCGCCCATACCCAAGATGCGGCTGGCCATACGGTCGGGGTGGAACTGCTCGAACGCATCGAGCTTCTCGCCGGTAGACGCAAAGGCGATGGGCCGACCAATGACCTCTTTAACGCTGAGCGCCGCACCACCGCGGGCGTCGCCATCGAGTTTCGACAAGATGACGCCGTCGATGGCGAGGGTTTCGTGGAATGTCTCGGCGACCCCAACGGCGTCTTGACCGGTCATCGCGTCGATGACCAAGAACGTGTAGTGCGGCTCGATGGCTTCGCTGATCTGACGGACCTGAGCCATCATGTCGGAATCGATAGCCAAGCGACCGGCGGTGTCGACAATGAGCACATCGCGACCCAATCGGCGGGCCTCGGCCAAACCGCGAGCGGCCACCGTGACCGGATCGCCAGCCTCGCTGAACACCGGAACATCGATCTGACGACCAAGCACACGCAACTGCTCGACGGCGGCTGGGCGCTGCAGGTCGGCACCAACCAGCAATGGCTGGCGCCCCTGACTCTTAAACCACTTCGCCAACTTCGCCGAGTTCGTGGTCTTACCAGAACCCTGCAGACCGGCCATGAGCACCACAGTTGGGGGCCGACCGGCGTAGGTGATCTTGAGTGTCTGCCCACCAAGGATGTTGGTGAGTTCGTTGCTGACGATCTTGATGACTTGCTGGCTCGGATCGAGCGCTTGCGACAGCTTGAGACCCACGGCTTGCTCGCGGATGCGTTCGACAACGGTGCGGGCGACAGCGACGTTGACGTCGGCCTCAAGCAGCGCCGTGCGGATCTCGCGCAAGACCTCGTCGACATCGCTGTCGGTCAGGCGGCCTTTGCCGCGCAGCTTCTTGAAGATGCCATCAAAACGATCGGACAGTGTGTCAAACATGCCCGATCAGGCTAGCGGCCGCGGCTGGTTGTCAGAGACGCCTTACTCGGAGAACAGCGCCTCGATGAACTCGGTGGGGTCGAACTCAACAAGGTCGCCGATGGTTTCGCCCAAACCAACGAGCTTCACGGGTAGGCCAAGCTCGGTCTCGATTGCGAACACGACGCCGCCCTTGGCCGAGCCGTCGAGTTTGGTGAGCACCACGCCGGTGACCTCGGTGGCCTCAGCAAACTGACGAGCCTGCGCCAGACCGTTTTGCCCGGTGGTGGCATCGATCACCAGCAGCACCTCGG
>JAPKZR010000175.1 GCA_026393695.1 Actinomycetota bacterium | reverse complement strand
GCCCGCCGCACCATCTTGGGCAAGATCGCTCAACTCCAGGCGCACTGAGTATGGACCCCGTCGTACGTCGGGCAACCAGCAACGACATCGACGACCTCGCTCGGCTCCAGCAGTTGGCCCGCCAAGGCATCGAAGATGTACGCGGCGGGGCGCTACGGCTCGCTGAGTGCCCCGTGGTGGCCGATTGGACTCCGCTCATCAACGACCCGAACATTGTGGTCGTGGTTGGCACACTGGACGATTCAGTACTGAGCTATGCCGTGATGCATCTGTCTGCAGCCAACAACCGCGGCATCATCACCCACGCCTTTGTC
The DNA here is from genome assembly GCA_026393695.1 of Actinomycetota bacterium. Taxonomy (GTDB): domain Bacteria; phylum Actinomycetota; class Acidimicrobiia; order Acidimicrobiales; family Ilumatobacteraceae; genus WLMZ01. The sequence goes on along the minus strand of JAPKZR010000175.1, from coordinate 7,927 downwards.
GAGACCGAGGCTCGCGAGCTGGGCCTTGGCGACACAATGGTCGAGCATTTCATTGCGGCCGTTCGCACCGCCGGGTTAGGTGGCATTGAGGCCGTAGCCCTACCCGGCGATCGCGAGACGAAGAACATGTTCGAGCGGGCCGGTCTCACGGCTCGCAAGCTCACGGTATACAAAGCACTGCCAAGCAGCGCCCCGTAGATCAACTGCAGCTGATTACTTACCCTGCCAGTTGGGTGCACGCTTTTCGATAAAGGCGGTAAGGCCCTCTTTCACGTCTTCGGACTGCATGACTTTGGCGAACTCAACATTGGTGAGGTTCTTGAGGGTCTCGTCGTCTTCGTATGCAGCGGCCAGCACAACCTTGCGGCTGGCATAGACAGCGAGTGGGGCGGCGTTGGTGATCTGCGTCGCTAAGCGCATTGCTTCGTCGAATGCCTGACCTGGCTCGGTAAGACGCGACACCAGACCGAGGTCGTAGGCGCGTTGTGCCGTGAAGGGCTCGCCGGTGAGGATGGCCTCCATGGCGGCTGCCTGGCCAATGGCGCGGGGGAGACGGAACAAGCCGCCAGCACCAGCGATGAGGTTGCGCTTGGTCTCGGCGAGACCGAACGATGCCTGGGTGCTGGCAACAACGAGGTCGGCAGCAAGCACAATTTCGCAGCCGCCGGCCGTGGCGAGGCCATCTACGGCGACGACCACAGGCTTGGTGCGCTCGCGGTAGACGAAACCGGCGAATCCGCCGCGCTTGGTATTGAGCCCACCGGCTTGACCCGAGTTGATCGCCTTGAGGTCGGCGCCGGCGCAGAACACTGGCTTCGCTTGACCTTCGGTGTTGGCGCGCAGCACGCCTACCCACACCGTTGGATCGGCCTCGAGCTGGTCGATAGCGGCCTCAAGGCCGGCAGCGACGTCGCCGTTGATCGCGTTGCGAGCATCGGGGCGGTTGAGTGTGATGACCGCAATGCGGCCTTGTGTTTCGTACTGGACGATGTCAGACATGGTGAGTCATCGTAGAGCCGAGCGGCCCCGCGAGACGAACTGACGCCTGATGTCGGATCAGGCTGGTTCGGCCGGTGCCTCTGGCTCAGCGTCAGCGGCCGTCTCGACATCGGCGACAGCTTCGACCTCTGCCGCAGCTTCGACAGCGGCGGTCTCAACCTCGACCACAGCAACTTCGACCACAGCAACTTCGACAGCAGCAGTCTCAACTTCGACAGCAGCAGTCTCAACCTCGACCACAACAACTTCAGCAGCTACTGCTTCAGTTGGCGCAGCAGCGGCGCGTGGCGTTGCTGCTGCTGGCTTGCGTGCTGGTGGGCCCGGGCGAGCTGGACGCAATGGCTTCGGCATCGATGAGCCACCGGTGACCTCAATGCCGAACAAGGCAGCGATCTGCGGCAGTGCAGGGGCCAAACGCTTGACGGTGGCGGTGAGTTCGTCGCTCACTGTGGCCGGGGGAGCGGCTGGCTTGATCAGCGAACGCATTGGGGCGAACGCAGCAGCTTCGAGCACGGCAACCCAACGATCGGGCATGGCATCGGCTGCGAGTGAGGTGATTGCACCCTCAGCAAGCTTCACGGCAAGCTCTGGCGGCAGGCGTACGCCAGCCTTTGGCGGCAACGACGACAACTTGAGCGCACGAACAACGCGACCAACGGTGAGAGCCGAGGTGATGTCGTCGAGCCAGAGCAACAATTCGCTCTCTTGCTTGGTGATCAACGCCTGCTTGAGTTCTGCGGCCAACGCACGAGTCGACTCGTCGCGAGCGACCACTGGGTCCTCCGAGGCGGCGACAACCGAACGCAGATCGGGCAATGCCAGTTCGGCGAGATCGGCCTTAGCGGCATCGGCACGGTCGAGCCATTCGGCGACGCGCAACTTAGGAAGCAACTGCTCGGCCATCTGAATCAGACCGGCGGCTGGAATTTCTTCTTGGCCTGCGGCCTTGAGGCGGGCGTTTTGCTCTTGAACGGCTTGACGCACCGCAGGAATTCCACCCTGCAATGCACGCTCGGCCACGGGGCGCTGAGCCTCTGGCAAATCGGCGAGCACTGCCGCGCGATGAGCGCGACCTGGCTTGAGGCGCTTTGGCTTCGGACGCTGCGCCAACTCGGGCGGAGCAGTGAAGTTGGGGCGAGGACGACGGTCGCCTGCACCGGCTTCGCCACCAGCGCGAGCGGGGCGATCACCATCACGGCGAGGACGACGATCTGCACCGGCACCGGCTCCGGCACCGGCTCCGGCACCAGCAGGTGCCGCGCCTTCGCGACGGGGACGACGATCGCCATCGGTGCGCGCTGGGCGATCACCTTCGGGACGGCGTGCTGGGCGGTCGCGACGATCGCCGCGATCTCCACGGTCACTGCGATCTCCACGATCGTTGCGGCCACGTGTGGCGAGCTGCTGTGTGACGGGTTCAAAGTCTTTGCTGCTTGGCAAGATCTCGAGCAAGCCGCCCTTTTCGGCCTTGCCCTTGATGGTGGACACGCTGAGGACTCGTGTGCCATCGAGCTCGGTTTCGACGTCGGCGCGAAAGATGTCGCCGACCTTCGATGGGCCGGGCAATACCGTTGCGTCAAGTACACCCTTTGGCTCACGGGCTCCGGCTGCTCGCCAGGTCCAGGTGCCGTCGGGGCGCGTGCTTGTTAGTTCGATCTCAATCCTGCGGGACATATGCCGAGCACGCTATCCGGTCAAAGGTCACTCTTTCTTACTGCCGCGCATCTCATCGGTTGAGCAGTTGCTTGGGTGACTCTGTTGGCTACCGTTGCGCCGTGCCGATTTATGCGCTGGGCGACCAGGTTCCGAACATCCATCCCGATGCATACATACATCCAGACGCCGTAATCATTGGGTCTGTGCACATCGGAGCAGAGAGCTCTGTTTGGCCATGTGCCGTGCTGCGCGCCGACGACGGCGCTATTTACATCGGCGAGCGCACCTCAATTCAAGATGGCTGCGTGCTGCACACCACACCGTTTTGGCCCACACGTGTTGGCAGCAACTGCGTCGTTGGCCACCTTGTGCATCTCGAGGGATGCACCATCGAAGATCGGTGCCTCGTTGGTAACGGCTCAATTTTGATGCATCAGGTCACGGTGCATACCGGTGCAATCGTGGCTGCCAACGCAGTGCTGCTCAACGGCACGGTGGTTCCCAGCGGCGCACTGGCGGCTGGTGTTCCGGCGACGATTAAAGAAGGTAAAGCGCGAACCGAGCACATCGATATGGCCGTGCAAAGTTATGTGAACCGCAGCAAGCGCTTCCGCGACACGCTTCGCCGGATCGACTGACCAGTGGTACTCGCACTTGTCGTCACCGTCAGCACAGCCGATGTCGAACTCGCCTCAGATGATCTTTGGTCGCTCGGCGTCGTAGCCGTCGAAGAACGCGCTGGTTCCTCAGCGAGCACCGTCGAACTCTGGACCTCGTTGGGCGAAGAACAAGACACGATCATCGCTGCGCTCACAACGTTCGATCGATCATGGACGTGGCGATTCGAACCTGTCGACGAATCGGTCAGCGAAACGTGGCGCGACTTCGCGACCGCCACGTGGGTTACTGATGACCTCGTTGTGTATCCGGCGTGGATTCCTCGTCCCGATTCCGCTACCGCCACGGCGATCAGCATTGATCCGGGAGCCACATTCGGAATGGGCGATCACCCCACCACAGTGCTCTCGCTGCGAGCGTTGCGCGCACTGCCCACCGAAGGCGCCACTGTGCTCGATGTCGGTTGCGGCAGCGGCGTACTCGCGATCGCTGCATGTTTATTTGGTGCGTCGCGCGCAGAGGCCATCGACATCTCTCCAGCCGCCGTGCCAACAACCATCGACAACGCAATGCGCAACGGCGTGGCCGATCGGGTCAACGTGTCCACCGCACCGTTGGCCGATGTCGACGGCAGCTTCGACATCGTGCTTGCCAACATCTTGGCGCCCGCACTGATCGACCTCTCAGGCGACCTCAAGCGGGTTCTGTCGAGGTCTGGCGCGCTGGTGATCAGCGGCATTTTGGCCGAGCGCAACGACCATGTGCTTGCGGCACTCGAACCACTGCGGGTTGTGCAGCGTTACGAACTCGAGAGTTGGACAGCCATCACTCTGCGTTGGTGAGCAGCGCCTCAATAGCTTCGCGATGCGGCAATGACGGCACCGCGCCACGCACTGTTGTGGCCAAGGCTCCGGCAGCCGAAGCGAACCGAAGCGCTTCGACGATGTCGACGCCGCGCGACATCGCTGCAGAAAAAGCTCCACAGAACGCGTCGCCAGCACCGGTTGTATCGATGGCCTCGACGCTCAGCGCAGGTATCGCCAGCACCGGTTGACCGGGGCGGCACAGCATTGCACCACGCGAGCCAAGCGTGATCACTACGGCCGACACACCGAAATCGAGCAACGTAGTGACGCCGCCAAGCAACTGCACTTCGTGTTCGTTCGGGATCACGATGTCGCACAACGCAAGCGTGTCTTCATCCACTCGGCTGGCAGGCGCAGGGTTCAAGATGGTGAGTGCTCCTGATCGTTTCGCGGCGGCGAGCGCCTCGCGCACCACGGCTGCAGGCACCTCGCGTTGTACGAGCAGCACGCGCCCAGAAGCGGCTGCGGCGCGTACGTCGTTTGGTTTCACTCGGCCATTGGCGCCGGGCACCACAATGATCGAGTTCTCGCCGCTTGACGACACGCCGATGAGCGCCCGGCCAGTTGGCGCATCGGACAACTCAATGAGCGCACTGCGGTCGATGGAGTCGGCATCCATCACGGCGATCAACTGGCGCGCCGCATCGTCGCCGCCGACCGCTCCGGCAAAGGCAGTGCGTGCCCCAGCGCGTGCGGCTGCGACGGCTTGGTTCAGGCCCTTGCCGCCGGCGAACTCGGCGTAGGTAGCACCCATCACCGTTTCGCCTGGACCGGGCAAGCGTTCAGTGGTGGCGACGAGATCAAGATTGGCGCTGCCCACCACGCACACATCGAACGTTGGTTGCATGCTCACGATGGCGTTACCGCTGGCCTGAACACCGCGGGGCGCTTGGCGATGAATGCCGCCACTGCTTCGGCGTGTTCGGGCGACTTCCAGCACTCAGCGAGCAGCACTTGCTCGCGACGCTGGATCAAGGTGAGGTCGGTCTCGACCAGGTTCTCGGTGAGCAACTGCTTGGTCATCCGCAGTTGCGGTGTGGGGTTCTGGGCATACGAGCGCGCCGTGTTCATCGCTGTCTCGAGCAGCGCGTCGGGTTCGACGAGTTCGTCGGCGAGACCGATACGAGCTGCCTCGGTGGCTGGAATGACACGCCCCGACAAGAACAAGTCGCTGGCATGACCAAAGCCAACGCGTGCGGCGAGTAGGCGAGTGCTCGCAAGTTCGGGCACGAGTCCCATCTTGATGAAGCCCATGCCGAACTTGGCTGCGCTGGATGCAACGATGCGGTCGGCCGGAAGAATCATCGTGACGCCGATACCAACCGCCGCGCCGTTCACCGCAGCGACGATGGGCTTTGACGTACGCAGGAGGTGGACCCAATCGAGACCGACCGGCATACCGCCCACACCGTCGGCGGTGTTGTTGCCTGGATCATCGCCATGGATGCGGGTGGAGAACGTGGCCTCCATGTCGGCGCCAGCACAAAACCCACGGCCCGCACCGGTCATCACAATGGCGCCAACGGTGTCGTCGGCGTTTGCGGCTCGCACGGCGTGCGCCTGCTCGTCGGCCATGCGCGGAGTCCACGCATTGAGCCGTTCAGGCCGGTTGAGGGTGATCAGCGCAATGGGGCCATCGACTGAATAGGTGATCTGTGTGTATTCCACGACCGCACCCTAGATCGTTGAAAGCCTGCACTCGCAGGCCACGCGTAGCGCTTGCTCAGCTTGCGCCGCGGGCGCGAACACCAATCGGGGCAATCAAGCGATAGCCGGCCGAGTGACGCTCGTCTTCGGACTCGCTGCCCCAAAAGCCGTACTCATGGTTCTCTCGGGCATACGAACAACAGCGGCTCTTCACGCTGCAGCTGGCGCACACCGACCGAGCCATAGCTTCACGACGATCGCGTGCCTGTGGCCGCTCGGCAGGAGCGGGGAAGAACAGATTCGTCAACCCCTTACACGCGGCATCTCGCATCCAACGATCGTCGGTTGCTTCGCGGTGAAAGATGATTTCTACCGAAGCCATGGAACCCCCTCGAGTTCGACTTGAATCGTGCCCGCCGACCCCCGGACGACACAAGATCGATCATACGTAGAAGTAACCACTGAGTCAATTGCATACTGCAATGAAAAAAACATTCCAGAGCAGCACCAAATTGGACCGTTTGTCACCTGCAGGGAAGTCAGCAACCGAGCATTTCGCGCACTCCAGCGGCAAACACATCGACGTCTTCGATGGTGGTGTCCCACGCAGTCATCCAACGCACCTGATGCGACGGAACATCCCAGTCCCAAAAGAAGCACCAGTTGCGAAGTTCTTCGATGAGGTGGGGTGGAAGATGCGGAAACACGCTGTTCACCACTGGTGCAGCGTCGTAGGCCACCGCTGGGATCGAGCACGTGGCGTCGTAGAGACGCTGAGCCATCAGGTTCGAATGGGCCGCCAGTGTGAGCCACAAATCGTCGTGCAGCAGTGCATTGAACTGAGCCGATACAAAGCGCATCTTCGACGGCAACTGGGTGACTTGCTTGCGAACATATGGCGCCACTGCTGAGAAGCGATCGTTGAGATAGACAACAGCCTCGCCGTACATCATTCCGTTTTTCGTGGCGCCAAAGCTCAGCACGTCGACGCCAGCATCAACCGTCATTGCGCGCAACGCTGCACGTGTACCGCCGGCTGCAGCGACGGCGTTCGCAATGCGAGCACCGTCCATGTGCACTGACATACCGTGGCGGTGCGCTGCGTCGCAGAGCAAACCGATTTCTTCGGCGCTGTACACGGTGCCGAGTTCGGTGCTTTGGGTGATGCTCACGACGCCGGGTTGGGCGTGGTGCATCACGCCAATGGCGTGCGCTTGCTCTTCGATCTGAGCGGGCACAAGCTTGCCGTCGGCGCAGGCAACGTCGATGAGTTTGGCGCCGAGAATGCGCTCGGGCGCACCAGTCTCGTCGACATTGATGTGCGCCCAATTCGTGCACAACACAGCCTGCGCCGGGCCGAGCATGCTCGCCAGGGCCATCACGTTGGCCCCCGTGCCGCCCCACACCAGGTACGAACTTGTGTTGCCACCAAACAGGTCGCGCATGCGGTCGTTCATCTCAGTGGTCCATCGATCAGACCCGTAGGCCAAAGCGTGACCGCTGTTGGCTTCGTTCAATGCTTCGAACACTGCCGGATGGACACCTGCGGCATTGTCGCTTGCGAAGGCTCGACGGGGAGGAGGCGCTGAGATCATGTCGACCAGTATGGCCTGTGCGTTTGGGGACGTGCTCAGTCGCCGAACACAGTGGTGATCATTCGCCCCGCTCGCTCGTTAGCGCTTGCGGCGAGATCGGACACCACCATGATTCGTTGCACCCAACGGTCAGTGCCGTCGTAGCGCGCCTCGAACGGACTGCGTCCGTGCACCACCACATCGTTATCGAGAATCACCAGATCGCCGGCGGCAAGCGCGACCGCTACATGATTCGCTGCCAACGCTGCGCCCAACGCATGCAACGCACTTTCGGCCTCGACATCGGTGCCCATCATGAGGTCTTCGTCGAAGACCATGGCCGGATTCGATCGGTCGCCAAACAGTACGGCCGTTGGAGCACCATGCGAATTCCGACGACCATGCAAATAGCTCTCGTCGACGGCACACCGAAACCTTGGCTGGAACAACGTGTCGATCACCTGAGCGCTGAGATGGGGGAGTGCATCGTGGATTAAGGCCACGGTTGTCAGGGCGTTGGTGTCGCCTCGCAGACATAGCAGCAGCAGGTACTTGGGCCGATGCGGG
>JAPKZR010000117.1 GCA_026393695.1 Actinomycetota bacterium | reverse complement strand
TGCCGAAAAGGTGCTGCAGTGGGGTGTCGATGCGGTGCTGGTGCAGGGCGGCGAAGGCGGCGGCCACACCGGCTCGGTGCCCACCACCATCTTGTTGCCACAGGTTGTCGACGCTGTTGCTGGCACTGTTCCTGTCATCGCTGCTGGCGGCTTCTTCGATGGACGCGGCTTGGTTGCGGCGCTTGCGTATGGGGCATCTGGCATTGCGATGGGCACGCGCTTTTTGCTCACCAGCGACTCGGCTGTGCCGCAATCGGTGAAGGACTATTACCTGTCGAAGACCGTCACCGACACAACCGTGAGCAAGCAGGTCGACGGCGTGCCGCCCCGCGTGCTCAACACCGACCTTGTCAACGAGCTCGAGAGTGGTCGCGGCAAATTGCTGGCGTTGCCGCGGGCAGCGATCAATGCGCTGAAGTTCCGCAAGATGACCGATGTGACCTTGCGGTCAATGCTCACTGAGGGGCTCGCGATGCGTAAGAGCATGGAGCTCAGCTGGACCCAAATGGTGATGGCCGCCAACACGCCCATGTTGCTCAAAGCAGCGTTGGTCGACGGTCATGTCGACAGCGGTGTGATGGCGAGCGGACAAGTGGTTGGCGTCATTACCGACCTGCCCACCTGTGCCGAACTCATCGACCGAATCATCGCCGAAGCTGGCGCTGTGTTGAACGGCCTGACCGCGTAGTGGCCGCCACGGTTCTTGTCGGAGAAGCTGGTCTGCTTGCGGGCGTTGGCTCTCATCTGGGCTATAGCGAGTGGCTCGACATCGATGCCGATCGCCTTGCGCTGTTTGCCCAGGCCACTAGCGACGCCGACGCCACCTATCTAGCAATCAGTCTGTCGAACATGTTTCTGCCGCAGATCGTCGAGGTGCAGGGCTTCGCAATGGGCATCAACTACGGCACCGGGCCCGTCAGCTTCGAACAGCCGCTTGTGGCTGGCATGCGCGTGCGTGGCGGAGCGGCCTTGGTAGAGCTGAGCGAAGTGAAAGGCGGCGTGCAGACGTTGATGCGGATCACTATCGAGCAGGCCACTGGTGATCCGGTGTGCGTTATCGAATCAATCTCGCGCTGGCTGCACTAACGCCCGCGCATCAGTACCAACAACAATTTTTGGGGGAGTAGTCATGAGTGTGATGCAGATGTTTCGGGTGGACGGACGCGTGGCATTCGTCAACGGAGCCGGGCGCGGCATCGGAGCCGCGTGTGCGCTTGCCCTAGCCGAGGCCGGAGCCGATGTAGCCATTCGCGCTCGCACGCTGTCTCAACTTGAAGAAGTGGCCGCAGGTATTCGTGCCCTCGGGCGCAAGGCGTTGGTGTTGCAGGCCACCGAGGAGCCAGGCGACGACGTTGCTGCTCTTTCTCGAGCCGCCGAAGAGTTGGGTTCGCTCGACATCTTGGTCAATGTGGTTGGCGGGGCAATGCCGGGTCCGTTCCTGAAAGGATCCGATCGCAGCCTCACCGAGTCATTCGACTTCAACGTCACTGGTCCGGTGCGGTTGTGCCGCGCAGCGGTGCCACACATGCTCGCGTCGGGCGGCGGTTCCATCGTGAACATCACCACGGCCATGGGTCATCTCGTGTCACGCGGGTACAGCACCTACGGCACGGTCAAGGCCGCGCTCGACCACGCCACGCGCCTCATGGCCGCCGACCTGTCGCCGAAGATTCGTGTCAACGGTGTTGCCCCCGGCGCCATCCACACCGACTCGCTCGAAGTAATCATGCGTAACCTCGAGATCCGTGCGGCGATCGAGGCAGCCACCCCAATGCGCCGCCTGGGTGTGTCCGAAGACATCGCTGCTGCAGTGTTGTACCTGTGCACGCCGGCGAGTAGCTATGTCACCGGCAAGATCATCGATGTCGATGGTGGCATTCAGGTGCCGAACTTTCAGATGCCATTCGCCGACCTGTGAGCAATCGGGTCAGCGCTGACTCAACCGATGTAGCCGAACCTAAAGAGAGTTCGCTACGCATCTTTCGCCATCGCGACTTCGCACTGTTCTTTAGCGCGGCCTCGATCTCGAACGGCGGCAGCTGGATGCAGCTGGTGGCGGTGCAAGCGCTGATGTACAACCTCACGCACCGCGGTACGTGGCTTGGGTTGTCCACGGTGGTGAGCCTGGTGCCTGCGGTGTTGCTCACGCCGTATGCGGGTGTGCTGGCCGACCGCGTGTCGCGCCAAGCCATTTTGCGTATTACTCAAACCGTGCAGATGTGTATGGCGTTCTCGATGTTTGCCTTGTACACCAGTGGCAGCATCACGCCGTTGTGGATCATCACCATTGGCTTCGTAAACGGCGTTGCCGCCGGGTTCCAAACAAGTGCATGGCAGTCGTTCGTGCCGCTGCTGGTGCCCACCGACGAGATGCTGCAAGCGGTTCGACTCAACAGTGTGCAGTTCACGTTGGCTCGTGCGATCGGTCCGGCGCTTGGCGGCATCGTGGTTCGCTTTGGCGGAATCGGAGCCGCCATCTTGGTGAACGCGGTGACCTATGTGTTGGTCATCGCCACGTTGTTGATTGTGCGGCCGCGCATGTCGGCGATGGCATCTCGTCAGCAGGGCGTGATGGCGGGACTGCTGCAGGGCGCTCGGTATATGTGGAACCGGCGGCCGCTGCGGCTGGCTGTGCTGCTGGCACTGGCAGGATCCACGTTTGGGCAGTCGCTGCAGTACATCGCTTCGGCGCTGGCAGAGAACCTGTTTCATCGGCCAAGCGAAGGCAACGCTGGGCTACTGACGGCTCTTGGCATTGGCGCATTGCTGAGCTCTGCCTACACCGTTCGCATGGGCGATCGGCTGCGTCGATCTACACAGGCGATGGCGTCGATCGCGTTGTTCGTCGCTTCGATCGCGCTGATTGCGTCTACGAGTTCGTATCTCCTTGGACAGTTCGCTTACTTCGTCTCGGGCGTGGCGCATCTGCAAATGGCCGTGGCGCTGAACACGTTGATTCAGGGCACCGTTCCCGACGAATACCGCGGTCGAGCGATGAGCTTTTATCTTCTCGGCATCTTGGCTGGCATTCCGCTGGGGTCGCAGGTGTTGGGCACGTTGGGCGACATCATCGGATTCCGTCTCACGCTTGCTCTCGATGCCAGCGCCTTTGCGCTGGTGCTCGTTGCGTTGCTGGTGTCGGGTTGGTGGCGAGATCTCGATGCAACTCCCGAACAGATCTCGGTTGGCGCAAACGCCGCTTAGCTGTTCTCGGTGTCAGCGTCAGCGTCGTCTTCGTCGAGGTAACTGACGTCGGTGAGTTGCTCTGATTCGAGCCAGAGCCTTACCGCAACATCGCGGCGGTGGCTATACGCGTTCGAGTGCACCTTCACGGGGTAGCCGCGCTGTTCGCCGAAACCGTCGGGGCCGTAGTACTCGCCACCCTTCACTGCTGGGTCGGTGGCCGCGCGCATCGTCGGTAGTGCACCCATCGCTGCGGACTGCATCACCTTGTCGGCCATTGGCTGCGCAAGCTTCATCAACTTGCCGGCATCGCGTGCGAGTTCGGTGTTCGAGCCGCCCGGGTGGCAGGCAACGGCGATGGTGGTGGAACCGCTGGTCTCAAGACGGCGCTGCAGTTCGTAGATGAAAAATAGGTTGCTCACCTTGGTCATGCCGTAGCGCAACCAACGGTGATAGCGGCGCTCGGCATCGAGGTCGTCGAAGTTGATGCGGCCCATGCGATGGCCTTGGCTGCTGACGGACACAACGCGTGCGTTTGGGGTTGCGTTGAGGCGCTCGAGCAACAGGCCGGTAAGCGCGAAGTGGGCGAGGTGGTTGGTGCCGAACTGCATTTCGAAACCATCGACGGTGGTGCTCTTGGGCAGGGCCATCACGCCGGCGTTGTTGATGAGCACATCGAGGCGAGGTTCGGCATTGACAGTCTTGGCCGCAGCGTGAACCGAGGCAAGATCGGCGAGATCGAGCGGCACCACAACAAGATCGGCGTGCGGTGCAGTAGCGCGGATGCGTTCGACTGCAGCGTTGGCCTTGGTCATATTGCGGCAACCAAGCAACACCCGAGCGCCGTGCTCGGCGAGAGCGCGAGCCGCTTCGAAACCGATACCACTGTTGGCGCCGGTAATGAACACCGTCTTGCCGGTCTGATCGGGGATGTTCGCTTCGGTCCAATTGGTGCGGCTCATGGCGAGATCTTGTCACGCGGGTGGGGGCAACGTAAATGGCCGGGAGTCGGTGAGGGTTATGGTCGACACCATGAGCACTTTCATACCCGTGGGCGAACCCGGCAACGAGGCCGCCAACAAAGCAATCATTGAGCAACTCTGGGAGCGTCTCGGGCAACGCGATTTCGATGGTGTTGGCGCGCTGTTCAGCGCGACCGGCGTGTACAACGATGTCCCGCTTGTGGGTGGCGATCCCGGTGCGATTGGTCCGGTTGAGGTGGCGTCGCGTTTGCGCCTCGGTCTTGATCCACTCGAGAACTACATCTTGCATGCCGGCCCCATGTTGGCGCAGGGCGATGTGGTGATCACCGAGCATTCCGAAGAGTGGTTTTGGCACACCGGCGAGCATCACCTCGTGCGTTTTTGCAGCGTGCACGAGGTTCGCAACGGATTCATCGAACGGTGGTGGGATTACGTTGACATCGGCCAATTGATGGCCGCAGCCCCCGCTTGGTGGCTCGAACACATCATGAAGGGCTACAAGTAGCGCTCCGTCTAGAGGCACCTCCGACAGTTTCTGACACACTGTCAGATATGAGTGTTGTCGCCGATCCGCACGTCTCGGGTGCTCCCCGATTCCCGCGCGATCTCACCCGCCGAATCGTGCAGCGCATGGCCGAGAACTCGCTCGACACAGCGCCTCACGCGATGGCTGAGCCCGCCTCTATCTTCACCGACCCGGTGCAGTTCGAACGTGAGCGTGAGTTGCTCTTCCGGCACGGCGCGCACGTGGTTGGTTGGGAAGGCGAACTGGTTGGCCCCAACACGTTTGTCACCAAAGATGTAGCTGGTGTGCCGGTGCTCATCACCCGCGACGGCGATGGTCAGTTGCGTGCCTTCCTCAATGCATGCACGCATCGCGGCGCACAGGTGGCCACGGGTTGCGGCGAGGCTCGCCGACTCACGTGTCCGTATCACGCGTGGTCGTTCGACATTGGTGGCGAACTCGTTGGTCAGCCAGAGGCGTGGGGTTTCGACGAGATCGATCGGGCCACGCTCAAACTGCAGCAGTTGCCCATCGCGAGCATTGCCGGCTTGCTGGTAGTTGGCCTGTCCGACGATGTCGATCCGGTAGCCGCCTACGCCGATATCGCTGCGCACCTCGAGGGCTATGGCTACGCAACCCACGAGGTTGTGTCGAGCCACTCATGGACTCTGCAGGCCAACTGGAAGATCGCCTTCGACGTCAACCTCGAGGCGTATCACATTGCTTCGTTGCACCGCGAGACGCTGAACCCATTGGTCATGAACAACGCTGTGCACGACACGTTTGGTCGTCACGCGCGTTGGGCATTTCCTACCCGTGCAGCAGCGGTCATGGTCGACCTCCCCGAGGCCGAATGGCCAGAACCCGCTCTCGTTACTGTGGTGCACACGTTCTTTCCATCGTGTGTGTTGCTCGAGACGCCGGTGAGCTGTCAGATGTTTCGCATTTACCCGGGTCGACACGCGGGTGAGTGCACGGTCGAACTCACCGAGGCGAGCCTTCGCCCGGTGCAAAGCGACGAAGAGCGTGAGGCGCGCAAGCGCGGTGGCGATTTCGCCGCACTCATCGTGGGTACCGAGGATTTCCCGGTGGCCGAGCAATGCCAACGCGGGGCCGAGGCGGGTCTGAACCGTTTCGTGTTCGGCAAGATAGAACCAATGTTGCAGCACTGGCACGCCGCCTGGCGTTCAGCGCTCGAGAGCTAATTCACGGAGGAACACTCATGGTTATGTTGTCCTACAGCCGCGCGATTGCGGACAATGCGGCTCGTCAGCCCGATCGCATCGCGATCACCTGTGGCGACGAGTCGGTCACGTGGGCAGAGTTCGAGGCCCGCACCAATCGGTTGGCTCGCGCGTTCGCAGCCCTTGGTGTCACCGAAGGTTCGTTCGTCACCATTGGCCTACCGAACTCCATTGGGTTCTTCGAGGCATGCGTTGCCACGTGGAAACTTGGTGCCACGCCTCAGCCAATTAGCTACCGCTTGCCCGACCGCGAGCGCCAAGCCATTGTCGAGCTGGCCGAGTCGTCGCTTGTGGTTGGTGCTGTGCCCGAGGCCCACCCCAATCGCCAGGTCGTGCCCATTGGCTACGAGGCCGATCCATCGCTTGATGATTCGCAGCTCGAAGACATCATCGCCAAGCGTTGGAAGGCTCCAACATCGGGCGGCTCAACCGGTCGGCCAAAGCTCATCGTGGCGGCAGACCCCGGCGTCACCAACACCGAAGCACCCGGCATGGGTCAGCGTCGCGATGGCGTGGCGTTCATCCCCGGACCGCTGTATCACAACGCTCCATTTAGCTTTGCGGCAAGTGCCCTCATGCACGGCAACCACGTGGTGATCTTGGCCAAGTTCGAGGCCGAGGCAACGCTTGCGGCCATCGACAAGCACGGTCCCGACTGGATGCTGTTGGTGCCAACGATGATGCAGCGCATCACCCGCTTGCCCGACGAAGTGCGCGACCGCTACAACGTCGATTCGCTGCAGACCGTGTGGCATATGGCGTCGCCGTGCCCGCCTTGGCTCAAAGAGGCGTGGTGCACATGGCTCGGTGGCGAGAAGATCTTCGAGCTCTACGCCGGCACCGAGGCGCAGTCGGTCACCATCATTCGCGGCGACGAGTGGATGGCGCATCGCGGTTCGGTCGGCAAGGTTGTTGGTGGCGAGATGCGTATCCAAGACCCCGACACCTATGCCGTGTTGCCAGCGGGCGAGATCGGTGAGGTGTTCATGCGCACCGGTAGCGATCGTAAGAGCTACGAATACATCGGTGCCGAGGCGCGGGTGAGCCCCGATGGCTGGGAGAGCCTGGGCGATATGGGCTACATGGATGAAGACGGTTACCTGTATCTCGCCGACCGCCGCAGCGACATGATCTTGTCGGGTGGAGCGAACATCTATCCGGCCGAAATCGAGTCGGCCATCGACGAGCACCCCAGCGTGATCTCATGCGCAGCGATTGGTTTGCCCGACGAAGATCTCGGCAACCGCATCCACGCAGTGGTTCAGGTCAGTGCACCCATTACGGCCGATGAGATGAGCAAGTTTCTTGCCGATCGTCTCGTGCGCTACAAGATTCCGCGCACCTACGATTTCGTCGACTTTGTGGTTCGCGACGACGCCGGCAAGGTGCGCCGCAGCGCCTTGCGCGACGAGCGCAGTTAGTTAGGCAATCGCACCGGCGCTGCGCAGGTTGGCCAACTCGGTTTCGCTGAGACCAAGTTCGGCCGCCAGCACGGCGTCGGTGTGCTCGCCCAACCACGGCACTCGAGTTTCGGGGCCGTCGGCCACGGCGCTCATTTTCACCGGGTTGCCAGGCGAGATCACTGGCTCGGCTACACCATCGGTGCGCGGCATGGCCACAAGCATGTTGCGCGCAGCCACGTGTGGGTCGTCGATCACCTGTTGCGCACTGAGGCACGGACCGGCGGCAATGCCAGCAGCTGCCAGCGCTTGGCAGGCTTCGATGTTGGTCATGTGTGCCGCCCATTCGCCCACGCCAGCGCGAATGACATCGATGTGTTCGCGCCAGCCGGCACGAGTGGCGAAGCGCATATCGGTGACCCAATCGGCGTGGCCTACAAGGTTGGCGAGACGCTCGAACTCGTGCTCGCGGCCCACCTGGATGATGAACCAACCGTCGCCACTGGGGAATCCGTCGAGCACCATCTTCAAGCCTTGGCCGGGCTCAGGGCGCTCGCCCATGCTCCAGTAGTTCACCACTACGTCGGCGAACGAAACCATTGCGTCGAACATCGCGACGTCTACGTATTGGCCGATGCCGGTGTTGTCGCGATGGCGCAACGCTGCGAGCACGCCGATGACCCCAAACAGTGCGGTGCCGATGTCGCCGAGCGCGCCCACGGGGCTCACCGCTGGGGGCTGACCGGGCTGACGTTTCCATTCGTAGAGTCCGCTCATTGCTTCGGCCAC
>JAPKZR010000219.1 GCA_026393695.1 Actinomycetota bacterium | reverse complement strand
GTCTGGCGATCTCATGCGTCTTGTTATCGCTCGCTGCACCGTTGATTACAACGGGCGCCTCTCTGCTCATCTCCCCGAAGCGGTTCGCCTCATCATGGTGAAAGCCGATGGTTGCGTTGCCATTCATGCCGATGGCGGCGCGTATAAGCCGCTCAACTGGATGAATGCTCCGAATACCATCACCGACAATGGCGACCACTGGATTGTGGCCAACCCCAAGGGCGAGCAACTCGTGATCAACCTGCTCGAAGTGCTGCACACGGCAGCGCACGAACTCGGCGAAGATCCGGGTCTGCAAAAAGATGGCGTTGAAGCGCATCTGCAGGTGCTGCTGGCCGAGTCGCCCGAGTCGATCGAACCCGGTTTGGTGCTGGTGCGACGCGAGTATCCAACCGCAATCGGCCCCATCGATCTGGTCTGCCGCGATGGCGCAGGCGGCGTTGTAGCCATCGAGGTCAAGCGTCGTGGCGACATCGACGGCGTTGAGCAACTTGCCCGTTATATCGAGCGTCTGCATCTCGACTCGTCGCTCGGTCAAGTTCGCGGCATCTTCGTTGCCCAGTCGGTGAAGCCCCAAGCCAAGGTGCTTGCTGAGGCTCGCGGCTTCAGTTGGGTCGAGGTCAACTACGACGAACTGCGCGGCCTGAAGCGTGACGAACTCACGCTGTTCTAGTTGGTGCTCTAACCTCTGCTTCGCATGCAACTGATCAACGGGGCCATCCAGAATTACGCATGGGGAGACCGCAACGCGATTGCCAACCTTCTCGGTGTTGCCCCCACTGGTCAGCCGCAAGCCGAATTGTGGTTTGGCACCAACTCTGGCGCACCAAGCCACCTCGCCGATGGTCGCACGCTTGAGTCTGTTGTGGGCAAGCTGCCCTACCTCGTGAAGATCCTCGCTGCGGCCGAACCGTTGTCGCTGCAGGTGCACCCTTCGAGCCAACAAGCGCTCGAGGGGTACGAACGAGAGAACGCTGCGGGCATCGCTCTCGATGCGCCCCAGCGCACATACCGTGACCCGTTCCATAAGCCCGAACTGCTCTGCGCGCTCACCCATTTCGAGGCCGTCTGCGGGGTCGCTCCGCTCGACCGCACCGACACATTGCTCGGCGAGCTTGGCCCTGCAGCGGCAGACATGCGCAGCATGCTTCGCGACGCGGGCGTCGGCGGCGTCATCGCTCACGTGCTCAACAATCGCCCGCCGCTCGCGGCCTTGCTCGATGCCGCTGCACAGCACGACGACCCTCGCTGTCGCTGGTTGAACAAGCTGAGCCAACTGCACCCCGGCGACTCATCGGCAGCAATCATCTTGCTACTCAACTACGTGGCGCTTGAGCCAGGCGAAGCCATCTACCTTGGCGCCGGAAACCTGCACGCCTATCTCGGCGGACTCGGCGTAGAGGTCATGGCCAACTCAGACAACGTGGTGCGCTGCGGCCTCACAGCCAAGTTCGTCGATGCTCGCGAGGTGCTGCGTGTGCTCGACACAACGCCGCTGCACGACCCCGTAGCGGTTCCCGAGGCAATCGCTGATGGGGGTCTGCGTTACCCAGTGCCAACCCCCGAATTTCGTTTCTCTGTGTACGAGATCGATGGCAGCATCACGTTCACTGCGCAGGGCGCCGAGCTGTTGCTGTGCACCAGCGGCGAGACCGTCGAGCTCAACCGCGGCCAGTGCGCCGTTGCCCTCGATGGAGAACATGTTGAGCTTGTTGGTACCGCCACCGTGTACCGCATTGGCGTCGGCGCTACGCGCTAGGCGCTAGTGCTCAACTCGCTTACGGATCTCAATGATCTTGTCGTGCGCGTGGTTGGCGTCGTTGCCTTTGTCGTCGAGTAACTGGGCGCGGTCTTTCGCTGCTTCCCGTTCGGCCAACGCAGTATCGACTCGAGCAATCGCTGCTTCGGCGCCGTGCTCGTGGATGTACTCGGCCCACTCGACCAACGCCTCGACCATTTCGCTCTCGGCCACAACGGCAACGTTGCGTCCCTTCACAAACAAGTGGCCGCGTTTGTTGCCAGCAGCAATACCGATGTCGGCTTCGCGTGCTTCGCCCGGACCATTGACCACGCAGCCCATCACGGCCACCTGCAACGGGATCTCACGATCACCAAACGCCTTCATCGCCCGATTGGCAACATCGATGACATCGACCTCGGCACGGCCGCAACTTGGGCACGCAATGAGGTCGACATTCTTGCGCTCACGTAATCCGAGCGCCTCGAGTAGCTGGCGGCCAGCGCGAGCTTCTTCGACCGGGTCGGCAGTGAGGCTGTAACGGATGGTGTCGCCAATGCCTTCGAGCAGCAGCGTGCTGATGCCAGCGGTCGCCTTCACCAAACCAGCAGGAGGCGGTCCGGCTTCGGTGACGCCGAGGTGCAGCGGCACATTGGTGGCCTCACTGAGCTGACGATACGCCTCGACCATCAGCGGCACATTTGATGCCTTCACGCTGATCTTCACGAGGTCGAAATCGACCTCTTGGAAGTAAGCCAGTTCTTGCATCGCTGACTCGACCATTGCTTCGGGAGTGATGCCACCCCACTTGGTGTACAACGCCGGATCGAGCGACCCACCGTTGACGCCAATGCGGATGGGCACGTTGCGGTCACGGGCCTCGGCGGCCACGGCCTTGATGTGCTCGGGGCGGCGAATATTGCCGGGGTTGAGACGCAAGCCCTGCACACCGGCCTCGAGCGCTGCCAACGCCATGCGGTACTGGTGATGGATGTCGGCGATGATCGGAATGGGTGACCGCGGAACGATCTGAGCAAGCCCTTCGGCGGCCTCGGCTTCGTTACACGTGCAGCGAACGATGTCGCAACCAGCGGCAGCAAGCGCATAGATCTGCTGCAGCGTGCCTTCTACATCGGCGGTCTTAGTGATCGTCATCGACTGCACAGTGATGGGCGCATTGCCACCCACTGGCACCTTGCCGACGAAGATTTGACGGGTCTGACGGCGCTCAAACATTGGCATCAGTGTGCCACCTTGAGGCACCCTCGCGCTTGATCGTCAGCCGATTGGGTGCGTGATATCAAGGTATAACCCTGCGAACAGCACGAACACGAAGAACATCATCACGGTCATGGCCACGGGAACCATCTTGGCGACGTCGGCGGTGTAGCGCCGTCCAGGACGTGAGCGCACTCGTTCGTAGGTGGCAATTGCGGCATGACCGCCATCGAACGGAAGTAATGGGAACAGGTTGAGCAGGCCGACGAACACATTGATGCCCGCAAGCGTGAGCAGAATGCCCGCCAGACCGGTCTCTTGGCCGATAGACGAGCTCAAACGACTAATGCCGTACACAGTGACCGGTTGGGTCGATTGGTCGGTGTTGGCGCCTGTGAGGTGCGAAATGATGTTGGCGGGATTCATCACCGTCACCACGCCCTTGGCGCTCTGCCATGCCGCCGAGCCGAGGTCGGTGAAACTACTGGTGAAGGCCTCGGCGAGGGGGATGTTCTGAAAGGCCGACCTATCGGCCGAACTCACACCCATATATGCGACACCTTCGCTGCCTGGATTCGGATTGGTGCCGAGCTTCACTGGCAGCGTGACGGTCTTGTCAGCACGGAGCACTTCGATGTTGGCAATGTCACCTGGTTTGTGTTCGTGCACCAGCGCAACGAATTGCTCGGCTGACGTGACGGCAACACCGTCGTTGCTCACCACAATGTCGTCGAGCAGCACACCCGCCTTCTCGGCCGGGCCGCCAACCTCGATGCTCACAAAGGCAACCTCGCCGGTGGCTCTGTTCTTGCCTGCCACGGTGTACACGCCAAAGAGCAGCACGATGGCGATGACCATGTGCATCATCGAGCCGGCAGTGATGACGAGCAGTCGCTTTGGATACGACTTGCTGCGATACGTAACCGGTTCGTCCGCTGGATCGGTTTCGTCGAGGTTGTTCATGCCCACGATGCGCACAAATGCGCCAACCGGCAGGGCCCGCACGCCGTACTCGACTCCGTTGCGCTGAAAACTCCACAAGCGCGGCCCCATGCCCATGAAGAACTGAGTGACCTTCATGCCCGAGCGGCGCGCCGTCACGAAGTGTCCGACCTCGTGCAAGAACACCGAGGCCAACAAGCCCACCACAAACACGAAGATCCAGATGTTCGAGACGGCCAGCGCAACGAGTAGGGCCAACAACGCCCCAACTCCGACGACGGCCCTCACGCCGCCAACTGTTTCATCGACGGCATCGACAGCGCCGCCAGCAACAATCTCATTGCGAACCTTGGTGTATGTGTTGCTCATCGAGCGAGCTCCTCATGCGCTATACGACGTGCGAGGGCATCGGCCTGCACGATGTCATCGACGGTCATAT
>JAPKZR010000344.1 GCA_026393695.1 Actinomycetota bacterium | reverse complement strand
GTCGGCCCGAATACCAACGTTGGTGGGTTCGCTGGCACCACATTCGCCATGGTCGAAGCCGGTGGTTGTCCGGTTGAGCTCACCTACGAACTCGAGACGGTTACGCGCAACGACTTCTTCGGCACGTTGCCCGGAGCATTCACGGCGCATCCCAAGATCGATGCCGACACGGGCGAGATGCACGCCATGGTCTACGCGTTGCCCGAGTGGATGGACCACGTGCAGTACGTGGTTGTGGCTCCCGATGGCAAGGTGCGTCGCGCCGTCGACATACCGCTTGAGCAGACAACGATGCTGCACGACATGTCGCTGACGCAGCGGTATGCGGTTGTCTACGACTTTCCGGTTCGTCTCGACTTTGATCTCGCATTCGCCGGCCGTTTCCCATTTAGGTGGCAGCCAGGCACTGGTTCTCGAGTTGGGTTGTTGCCGCGTGAAGGTGATGCCGCCGACATCGTGTGGATCGATGTGCCCGAGTGCTATTCGTTCCATCCCATGAACGCGTACGACACTCCCGAAGGCAATGTGGTCATCGATTTGTGCGTCTATTCAAAGATGTTCGCTGCCGATCTGCTCGGTCCGTTCGGCGACAACATGGCTCGCTTCGAACGCTGGGAGCTCAACGTGGCTCACCGCACATCCAGCGTCACGGTCATCGACGCAACGCCACAAGAGTTTCCACGGCACCGCGGTCGACTCACCGGTAAGCCGTACCGCTTTGGCTACTGCGCGTCACCGTCGCCCAGTGATCCAGAGTGGAAGACACTGAAGCACGACATGGTTACCGGCGAGCGGTGGGAGTTCGACCATGGCGTTGGCCGCGGTGCGGGCGAGCCCGTGTTCGTGGGGCGCGAGGGTGCTACCGCCGAAGACGATGGGTGGCTCATCACCTTCGTTCACGACGTTGCTGCAGACACTGCTGAGTTGATCGTGCTCGATGCGCAAGACTTCAGCCGTCCAGCGGTGGCTCGAGTGCTGCTACCGCAGCGAGTGCCATACGGCTTCCACGGCAACTGGGTCAGCGACCGCGCCGTTCCACCAACGCAGTGACGCTGTAGGGCAGGCTGTACGCCGTGCCCCACGTTCTTGCCATAGATCTCGGTACCACTGGGCTCAAGGTTGCCGTGGTGCGCGACGACGGCGTGGTCCTCGGGATCGCGTCGCGTGCGATCACCACTCACTTCGTTGACGACGGCGGTGTTGAGCAAGATGCTCACGAATGGTGGCGGCTCATTGTTGAGGTAACACGCGAGGTGCTCGGGCTGACCAACGAGGCTGCGAACGTCGGGACGATTGTGTGCACGAGCCAGTACATGTCGGTGGTGCCTGTGGCCGCCGATGGTGTTCCCGTGGGGCCAGTCATCATGTGGATGGATGGTCGCGCGGCCGAGCGCACGCGTCACCTGCGGCATCGCGAGAACATCATGGTGTGGCTCGAGCGTCACGGGTTAGCCCCGTTCGGCTCCGACGATCTGGCCCACATCGTGTTGCTGCACCACGAGTACCCGCAGGCGTACGAACGTGCTGCTGCCTTCGTCGAGCCAGTTGATGCAATCACGGCTCGGCTTGTCGGCGTCGTGACGGCGAATCAGAACACGGCGTTCCCGTTGCTCTTGGTTGACAACCGGGTGCACGGTGCCGTGCACTACGACACCGACCTCATCGAGCGCGCCGGTGTTGATCCGCACAAGCTGCCAGCGCTGGTGCCGATGGGCGCTGTTGTAGGCGTGGTGCGTGGCTCGGTTGCCGACGAACTCGGTCTGCGCTCCGATGTCGTGGTGTTGAGCGGTTCGATCGATTCGACCACTTCAGCAGTTGGCACGGGCGCCACCAGACCCGAGCGTTGCGGTGTGGTGATCGGCACGACAGCAGTGGCCGTTTCGCATGTCACGTCGAGTCGCGCCGATCACATGCGTGCACTCATGACCGCGCCCAGTCCGCTCGATTCGCAATACGTGGTGTTGGCCGAGAACGGCGCAGGAGGCAAGGCGCTTGAACACGTTGGCGCACTGCTCGGTATGTCGCCAACCGAGTTGCTCGCTGCGGCAGCCCAGGCCACGCTTGGGTCTGAGGGCACGATGTTCTTGCCGTGGGTGGTGGGGGCGATGGCGCCGGCCCCCGATGCAGGTGCGCGCGCTGGATTCGTGGGGCTGACATTGGGCACGACATCGGCCCACATGGCGCGCGCAGTACTCGAAGGAGTGGCCCTCAACATGGCCACGTTGTTGCCCGCTGTCGAACACTTTGTTGGGTCGAAGTTTGATGAGGTCACGTTTGGTGGAGGCGCGGCTGCATCGGCGTTGTGGGCGCAAATCATCGCTGACGCAAGCGGGTGCGTTGTGCGCCGCGTGCACGAACCGCGAGCCACCAACGCGCGCGGTGCTGCGCTGCTCGCGCTGCACCAACTTGGTCGAATCGCTGTTGACGATCTGCCATCTCTCGTGCCTATCGAATCGATTCACGAACCCGATGTTGCAGCGAGAGCGTTCTATGCCGAGCAACTCGATCGTCTTGTGGCAGCCCGCGAATTGGGCGCTACTAGATTGAGGCGATGAACATCACCGTCGCGGCCATCCAAATGGCCATGTCTGATTCTGTAGTCCACAACATCGCCACCGCCGAACGATTGGTGCGCGAGGCCGCATCAGGCGGCGCGCAGATCATCGTGATTCCTGAGCTGTTCGAGGGTCCGTATTTCTGCATCGACATGCTGCCCGAGCACTTCGCTCGCGCGGCGCCGTTGCAGGGTCATCCCACCGTTGCTCACTTTCAGCGCCTTGCAGCCGAACTCAATGTGGTGCTACCCGTGAGTATCTACGAGCAGGCCAACAACGCCACGTTCAACACCGTGGTGATGATCGATGCCGACGGGTCGCAGCTTGGCATCTATCGCAAGAGCCACATTCCTGATGGCGTTGGCTACACCGAGAAGTTCTATTTCAATCCCGGCGATACCGGATTCAAGGTGTTTGC
>JAPKZR010000148.1 GCA_026393695.1 Actinomycetota bacterium | reverse complement strand
GCCGACGATTCAGTCACCTACTGGTTCCCGTCGCTTGGAGTCTGCGTGAACAACCTCGTGTGGCCATTGCTGTTCAACATCTTCGCCATCCGCGGCGAGGAGTACCGCGACCCACGCGTGTTGCTGCGTGGTCTCGATCACCTGTTGTCGCTCAATACCGACTACCTCGTTGCCGCACACGGCCCGGTCATCTACGGGCGCGATGAAATCAAAACACGGGTCACCAAATACCGCGACTCAATCCAATATCTGTGGGATCAGACCGTTCGCCACATCAACATGGGAGCCACCAGTCGCGAGCTCGCGCACACGGTCACGCTGCCCAGTTTCTACGACGACGATTACCTCACCTCCGAGTTCTACGGGGTCGCCGAACACCACACTCGCCAAATCCAGATCGGCCTGTTCGGCTTCTTCGACGGCGACGAGTCAAACCTGTTCCCGCTGCCACCGGCCGATCGCTGCAATCGGCTCATCGCCGGATTCGGCGGGCGCGACACCGTGCGTTCGCAAGCAACCGCAGCCATCGATTCCGACGACCTGCGCTGGGCGCTCGAACTCTGTAGCTGGTTGGTCCGCAGCGACGACGCATCCGAAACCGATCGCCTTCTCTTGGCACGGGCGCTGCGCACCATTGCCCAACGCACGCCAGCGGCGAACATCCGCAACTGGTGCCTCGCCCGAGCCCGCGGCCTCGACGGCAGCGAAGACCGAGCGCGTTTTTATGTGCACCGCTTACACAAGCGTCAGTTCGCAGCATCGCCGCCAAGCGATGCGGTGCACATTCTGCGAGTGCTGCTCGAGCCCACGCGTGCGCTCGGCGTCGACACCCACATTGCATGGAACTTCGACGACGGCTCCACATGCGGTCTGCACATTCGCAACTGTGTTGCGTGTCCCACTGACGGCACCGGGGCCTCGATCACCATCTCATCGGCGCCAGCAATGTGGATCGACATCGTCACCGGCGCCACCACCATCACTGACGCGATCAAGGCAGGCGACGTGCGCGTGGCCGGCAACACCCCCGAATTGCTCGCTGCTCTCGATTCGTTTGAGGTAGCCGGGCTGCGTACCAGCGCGTGAGCCTCCCCCGTCCAACACCGCCGTTCACCGGATCGGCTCAACGACTCATCGCTGACTCAACGCCACGACGGCTCAGCAATCCGAGCACCGTCCACTCGGCGCCCAACATCTTGCTGGTGCTGCTCGACGATGTGGGCTTTGGTTCGTTCGGAACCTTCGGAGGTCCGGTCAGCACACCAGGCCTCGACGCCGTTGCTGCGCGCGGCCTGCGCTACAACCAGTTCCACACCACCGCTCTGTGCTCGCCCACCCGCGCCGCCATGCTCACCGGCCGCAACCATCACTCGGTACACATGGGCGGCATCACTGAGATCGCCAACTCATTTCCGGGCTACGACAGCGCCATTCCACCCGAGTCGGCAACGGTCGCCCAGGTCTTGCGCATGTCCGGTTACAGCACTGCATGTTTCGGCAAGTGGCACCTCACGCCATCGTGGGAACAAAGCCCTGCGGGGCCATTCGACCGGTGGCCAACAGGCATGGGCTTCGACCGTTTCTACGGCATCATCGGCGCCGAGTCGTCGCAATGGGAACCGCCGGTCTACGACCAGACCACAGCCATCTCTCCGCACGTGGGCAAAGAGAACTACCACCTCACTGAAGACCTCGCCGATCAGGCAATCACCTGGATCCAACGTCAAAAAGCTTCCACCCCGAACCGTCCGTTCTTTTGCTACTTCTCAACGCCAGCGGTGCACGCGCCACATCACGTAGCGCCCGAGTGGAGCGACAAATACCGCGGTGCATTCGATGGCGGGTGGGACGAACTGCGCCAACACATCTACGACCGTCAGATTGCCCTCGGAGTCATTCCCCCAAACACTGCGCTCACAGCGCGCCCCGAACAGATTCCTGCGTGGGAGGACTACCCCGAGAAGTACCGCCCTGTTGCTCGGCGTCTGATGGAGGTCTTCGCTGGCTTCCTCGAGCACACCGATGCGCAGATCAAGCGCGTGATTGATGCTGTCGACGCATTGGGCCTCAGCGACGACACCGTCGTCATCTACATCACGGGCGACAACGGGGCATCGGCCGAAGGAACCATCCACGGCGCGTGGAGCGCGCCATCGTTCCAAAACGGCGTACCAGAGGATCCCGATTGGCTGCTCGAGCACATCGACGACTTCGGCACCGAGCGTTGCGAGAACCATTTCAACATTGCGTGGGCGTGGGCGCTCGATTCACCGTTCCAGTGGATGAAACAGGTGGCCTCACACTTTGGCGGCACGCGCAATGCAATGGCCATCTCGTGGCCGAAGCGAATCACCGATGCTGGCGCGCTGCGTCAACAATTTCATCATGTCATCGACATCGCCCCCACCATTTATGAAATTGCCGGCATCACTGCGCCAGCTGCGGTGAACGGAATCGAGCAGATGCCGATCCACGGCACCTCGATGATCTACACCTTCGACAATCCAGACAAAGCCAGCCATCGCACCAGTCAATATTTCGAGATTCTGGGCAATCGCGCCATCTATAACGATGGATGGATGGCCTCGTGTTTCCACGGACGGCTGCCCTGGATTCGTTTGCAGGGCTTCGAGTTCGACGGCCCGCAAGAAAAGTGGGAGCTGTACAACATCGACAACGACTTCTCCCAAGCTGTCGATCTCGCGGCCACGTATCCCGACAAGCTTCGCGAACTTCAAGAAATCTTTCATCAAAGCGCTATCGACTACGGCGTCTATCCGCTGCGCGACCCCGGCTCGCCTCGGCATGGCGACTTCGCAGTGCCACATGTACTCGACGGCATCGACTCAATGACCTACACCACTGCGCACACTCGTATGCCCGAGTCATCGGTGCTCAACTTGAAGAACTGCTCGTGGCGGATGAGCGCCGACATCGTTGTGCCCGCCGACGGCGCCACCGGTGTCATCGCATGTCAAGGCGGCAATATGGCCGGCTGGTCGATCTATCTCGATGCCGACGGCCATGCCACCTACCTCTATAACTGGTTTGGTCACGAGCATTACGTGGTGCGGGACCCATCAGTGCTCTCGCCTGGCGAACACACCATCACGGTCGAGTTCGCGTACGACGGCGGCTTTGGTCAGGGCGGCCACGCGGCACTCATTGTTGACGATGCAATCGTTGCCAGCGCACGAGTCGATAAGACCGTGCCCCTCGTCTTCTCGATGAGCGGCGAAACCTTCGATATCGGCATCGACACCGGTGCACCCGTGGGCCCATACCCGCATCAGTTTCCATGCACGGCCCGAATCATCGGCGTCACCCTCACCCGACTCGATCGCCCATCAGAGGCCACCCGCGCAGCGATGCGCGAGGGCGAGTTCAGGGCCAGCATCAGCACCCAGTAAGCCCGGTGGCCGCGGCCGGCACGGGCCGTCGTGAACCGACCGCAAACGGCCTACATGTACCTAGGTACATGACATTGCGAAGGGCCTTCGTGTTACCTTCACGATGCGTGAACTGCACCTTCGATTTCATGCAAAACGAAGGTTGTTTTCACATTGGAACGAAGGCATCGGGGTGAGCCTCGTTCATGATTTGACAGGTTCTCAGATAGGTCACACTCAGCGAGCAATCGCGCGTTGTACCGATGTGACAGACATCCCTGAAAGAAAACTATTGATGACTACCTATCTCCTCTCTTTCACCCTCATCGCAAGCTGCGGCACCGATCGCGGAGTTTGCTCATGATCGACTTTGAGCTTGAGGGTCCAACCGAAAACCCGCCAGCGATGTTTGCCAGCCGAGGGCGTAGTTCGTTTTGGGCGCGCACGTTTGATCAAGCCCGCGCCGAGCGCGCCTGGGTGCGCGTCGATCGGCTGTATACCCGCACCACCGCAGCGCAAATTTCATCCGATATTGCGTGCAGCCATCGTCGCGATGTCAACTCTCATCGCATGCGCGGCATGCAGCCCGGCGAACGTTGGGATTCGTTCTGGGGCACCGCCGACAACGGCCCCTCCGGCGATCACGTTGTGTGGATTCGCCTCGCCACCGACGAGTGACCACAACGCCCCGAAACGTTGTGACACCCCTGCCTCATACTCGCCTCAACAGACCAACAAGCCGCTGCCATGGCGGTAACTGTGAGCGAAGAGGCACCGTTCCAAACAAGCACACCAGTCCTACCCCCGGCCGTCAGCCCGGCAACGTCGACGAATACGCCACTGCGGTGTTTCACGAGACGATCCAGTTCTGTCGGCGTCACGGCCAGCACGATGCGAGCGACATCGCTCAAGCGGTTGCTGAGACGTTTCTCACTGATGCACACAGCATCATGGCTCGCTTCCCAAACCCGGCTCAGTTCGCTCGCGGCACCGCTCGGTACACCGCCATCTCATTCGCCCGACGCGAACGAGTTCAGCGAGGCGAAGGCACCCAACTTGCAGACCTTGGTGGCGGCTCATTTGCTCCGCGGCGCCGTTACCTCTCGGGTAACGCCACCATCGCCGGTTCAGATTTCGAACTCTTCGACACCTTGGTCGACACCGGTGAGTCAGTCGCAGACATCGTGGCGCGCCGGTGCGACATGGGCGAACTGCTGGCTCGGTGTCTGGCCGGCATCTCGCCCATCGACTGCGAGCTCCTCATGTTGGTCGATGGCATGGGCTACAGCGTCAAAGAGGTGGCGCAGCTCGTCGGCCAACGACGCGAAACGGTGAGCCGCCGCATCACACGAGTCCGTCAGCAGGTCGCCCGAAATGGGGCCGGCTTGCTCACGCTGTGAACTACTGTCCATGTCAGGCCATTGCGACTTGCACCCTGGCCCGCACCCACAACTCTGTTGGAGATCTACGTGTCTGACCCATTCGCTCCGCCACCGCCGCCACCACCACCGCCAAGCGACTACTTCGGCAACTCTTCAAGCTCGGCGACAGTGGTGCCCTGTAGCAACGGCGTCCGCTTCGGGGCCTTCATGCTCGACATATTGCTCGCCATAGTCACGTGCGGTATCGGCTGGCTCATTTGGGACATCGTGCTCTGGCAACAGGCCACCTCGCCCGCGAAGAAAATGCTCAACCTGCGCATCGTCGACACCAATACGGGTGCACCCGCTTCAATGACCCAGATGCTGCTACGCGAAGGCCTTGGCAAGATCGTTATTGGTGCTGTCACCGGCATCGCCGGCCTGGTCAGCGCCGTGCTCATTCTGGCAACTCCAACCCGCAAGGGCGTGTGGGACTACATCGCTACAACCACAGTGGTCCGCGAAGGCTGAACTGAATAGTTCAGCGATCTCGCTAGCCGAGATCGACAAGCACACGGCCGTCAACAACCTTGGCCGGATAGGTGCGCAAGTTCTCGCGAATCGGCACACCCCGACCCTCGCCAGTTGCGTAATCGAAACGGCCATTGTGCTTGGGGCATTCAATGATGTGGCCAATCACGAGGCCCTCGCACAAGCGAACCTGT
>JAPKZR010000335.1 GCA_026393695.1 Actinomycetota bacterium | reverse complement strand
TTCACGCACCTGTCGAGGGGTGCGCTTTGCGTCGGCGTAGCCCACGTAGATCAGTTCCCAACCTTGCAGTGCCGCGGCGTTGTCGCGCCGTTGGTCAAGCGCCTCTTGCCGAGGACCCGAGTGGAAACGTTTGCTATGCGCTTCGATTCCTAATCGCACCGCTGGCACAGCCAAGTCCACCCGCGCCACGAATCGACCACGCGAATCGCGAATGGTGTGCTGCCGAACGAGCCCAGGAATTCGAACCGACTGCAGGCACTGCTCGACCAACTTCTCGAACCACGAATCACGCACCGGCGTTGGGCTGCGGCGCACTTCAAGTTCAGCGAGCAAGAGGGCGAGACCGCGGCCCTTGTCCTGCTGAACTCGGCGCGCTACGTCGTTCAGCCAGGCGAGGCTCATGCCGCGACGCTGGAAGTCGTCGAGTGCTCGTTCTCCAACTGCCGAGCCGCGGAAGTTGTAGAGGTCGCACACCGTTCGGGCTGCGCTTGCGGATCGGATGCCATCGATCTCGACGATGTCACGACGCGCATAGCTCGCCAAGGTCTGCGAAACCTGAACGTGCTTGAGCAGCACTCTCCCCCCGGGTGGCTTGGCGACGTTGACGCGCTGATCGACTTCGAATCCGTCGAAATGATGCAGGCGCGCGGCCGAAGGTCCACATGCGATACCCGGAGCGCCTCCGGCCAACGTCGCAATGAACAAGCGTTGCTGCCACGTGTGCGGAGCACCAACGACGACCAAGACATTTGGGACCGGCTCGGCAAGGACTCCACGCGCTTTGAGGCGGGCGATTGGTCCTCGATGCAGATCGAACTCGGCAGCCTGGCTTCGGGTGAAGGCACCGTGGTGAGCGGCTGCAAACTCGCCGACGGCGCCTAAGGCGACGCTGCGGGTCATAGGCCTCGGACGCTACGGGTACAAGCGTCAGTCGCCAACTCCGGTTCCTTCATAAAGCGTCAGCGCACGGTCGACGTGCGCTGACGCTTTACGGAGGACGGTCAGCGCTGAAGTGGGGCGTGTTGCAGGCGTGGGAGCACGAGTCGGCCAAACCACTCGGCCTCGTCGCGATGCGGGTAGCCCGACAAGATGAACGCGTCGATGCCGAGCTCGCGATACTGCTGCAACTTGGCGAGGATCTGATCGGGGTCGCCAACGAGGGCAGCACCGCATCCGCTTCGCGCTCGGCCGATGCCGGTCCACAGGTTGTCCTCGATGAAACCGTCGAGATTCGCTGCCTCGCGAAGTTCGGCTTGGCGTCGAACACCCACCGATTGGCTGTCGAGCGATAGGGCTCGAATGCGCGCGCCCTCGTCATCGTCGAGTGCGGCAACCAGATGCGCCGCTGCGGCATGAGCTTCGGCCTCGGTGTCGCGCACGATGACATGCACGCGGTATCCGAACCGCAACGTGCGACCGTGTCGGGCCGCACGAGCGCGCATGTCGCCCACAAGATCGGCGACACCCTCGAGCGTGTCGGGCCACATGAGGTACACATCGGCAGCAGCAGCAGCCACCTCGCGTGCATCGTCAGAGAGACCGCCAAAATACAGCGGCGGACATCGACCGCTCACCGTGCCAACCCGCGGCGGATCGAGGTGCAGCTGCACAAACTCACCATCGATATCGACCCGATTTCCATCAAGCAGCGCTCGTAACGCCGTCATCACATCCAGCGTGCGTTGGTAGCGCGGCGCGCTGGCCAACACCTGGCCTGGAAGGTCGGACGAGATGATGTTCACCGTAAGACGGCCCTGCATCATCTGATCGAGCGTGGCGATCTGGCGCGCCAACTGCGGCACCCACATTTCTCCGGTACGCACCGCAACCAACATGCTCATGCGATTGATGACCGGTGCCATCGCTGCGGCAAACGCGATTGAGTCGATTCCTAACGCATAGCCCGATGGAAGCAACACATTGTCGAAGCCAACGGACTCGGCCGTACGCACGATGTCGCCGCAGTGCTC
>JAPKZR010000087.1 GCA_026393695.1 Actinomycetota bacterium | reverse complement strand
GAGCTTCGTTGGATCGGCATACATCGGCTTTTTGGCCGGGGGATTGCGCAGCCACTCGCGCAGTTGCACCGTGTCGAGACACTGTGGCGTGACGCCTTCGAGATAGGCGGCCGTGAACTGATCAGGCGGCGTGTTCCAGAGCTTGGTCTTGCAGGCTGCAGTCTGGAGATCGAATGCAGCACCGGCAAAGGTGGTGCGGGTCATCAAGTTGGTGAGGTTCGGCACAACGCCTGCGTACACATACTTGTCAGGACGGGCAATGACCTCTTTGCCATCGGAACCAAGAATGCCGTTGACCTGGTGGCAACGGGTGCAGTTAGTGATGAACAGAGCCTCACCCTCGCTGGATTTCGTTCCTGCGGCGGGAGCGGCATATGGATCGAGTTGGTTGGCCACCCACGTCTTGAATCCGGCGGCATCCAGCGAGACCGCCTCCATGCGCATGTACGCATGCGAGAGGCCACAGAACTCGGTGCACTGGCCGGAGTAAATGCCGGGCTGATCGGCTTGCATGCGCAAGGTCTGCACGCGGCCAGGAACGGCATCACGCTTTCCGTTGAGCTTGGGGATCCAATAGCTGTGGATCACGTCGCGGCTCGAGATGCGCAGCAGCACATGCTGGCCGGCAGGAATCACCAACTGGCCGCTCGTAACGATTGGCTTCTCGATACCACCGCAGCCGGCTTGGGCTGGATAGTCGTATTCCCACCACCACTGCTGACCGGTCACGTTGACGACACACTCGGTATCGCTGGTCTTGGCCAACTGGAACAAGGTGGAAACGGTTGGGATACCGATACCGATCAGAATGAGCGCTGGCAAAATTGTGAGCGCAATTTCGAGCGATGGTTTGCCATGGCTTTGCTTGGGGATGGCCTGACCGCGATCGCGGAACTTGAACACCGAGTAGCCAACAGCGGCTGCGACGATGAGCAACACAATGCCAGCAATGCCGAATGGCCAAACCTGCAGGTCCGCGATCTTGCGGGCGTTCTCGCCAGCGGGTTGCCACGTGTCTTGCGGAGCGTCTTTAGCGCAACCGCTGAGCACGGTGAATGCTGCTGTTGCAGCAACTGGCAGCGCCCACCGACGGTGCCGAGTCGAGTTGGATGTCATCGAGTCTCCCGACTGATTCTGCACGTTTTTTACGGTAGTCATGTTGCTCTGAACCCGCTTTGTCGCAACGGAGTGGCTCATGGCACAACAATCGTGACGACGCCACCTTCAACACCGGGCACGTTGAACGTGAACGGTGTTTCGGATGCGTTGGAAGGTAGGACTGGACGCACCACCAAGAATTGGGCCCCGCCTTGGCCGACAGCTTGCGTGCACGTCTTGAACGATGTCTCGACCGCTGTGCCGTTGACATCGACCGTTTCGGAGCCAAAGTCGGCAACGAGACGATGAGGTTCGGCATCGAGGTTCTCGAAGCGAATGTACGAATACTTTGAGCGAGCCAACGTAACCGTGTCTTGGGCGCCGATCACGCCGATGACCTTGGCGTGCAGCTTCCCGCCGCTGAGCACGATGGTGGCCGCCAAGTTCGACTTGGCAGCGACCGCACGAGAGGCCTTGCTATCGGCTTCCCCGGCTGTCTCGGTGCCACATGTGTTCTCTTCGAACGAAGGCACCTCGTGCCTCACGATCTCACGACTGCCAGCTACGGCGCTGGTGACGCCCGCACCGATGATGCCGACGGCGCCAATGGTGCACAAGGTTGCAACGAGCGAACGACCAACGTTGCGCTTCGCAGCGAGCAATGCGCCGAACAACAACACAATGGAGGCAACGGCACCAAAGGCAATGGCCCCTGCTACCGCTGGGAGGCGAAGCATGATGCGCGAGAACGAGAAGATGATGACGCCAAGACCGACGGCGCCGAGAACGGGCAACTCAAGCGGGTGCATGATGCGGCGGCGAACCATGGTGTTGTACGCAGCGTCGCCTGAGGCCCGCTCGCTCCATGACTGAACCATCCACTCGACCATTGCGATGATGAGCACGATGATGGCCATCCAGGTAATGGCCCGGCCAACAACGAGACCTACCGGCAGCAACGCAGCGCCGAGGCCGGCGACTAGCGGCCACATGCTGCCCGCAGGCGTGGCATTGGTAGCCGCCGCAGTTGCAGCAGCCGAAGCGTCGTCGGCCGACACGTTGCTGTCACGCACCCAAAGATTGATGCCCACAAGGAACGCCAATGCGATGGTTGCCGACACGAGTCCAATGATGCCGACGGTGCTGTTGTCTTGCGTGGTGCCGTAGATGATGGCACTGGCAAGCGCAACAACGCTGGCGCCGATGAACAGTTTGGATCCTGTGGTGAACATCTGTATTTACCTGCTCACTTTGTGACGTAGACCACGAACCACAGCATGCTGAACGCAACTGCGATGAAGTACCAGTAGATGGCGTGGGCGGTGACGATCTCGCGATCGTTGGAGCGCCCACCGAGATAACGAAATGCGGCGACGAACGAAAAGACCATGCCTGCGATGATGAGCGCCATCATCGTGCCGGTGACCGCGTAGAACATGATTCCGTAAGCACTGCCGGTGGCGTCGTTGATGGGGAGTTCCATCTGCACATACACCGCAACTTGAGCGTTGATGTAGGCCAAACCGAGCAACGCGGTGAGTCCGAGGGCGACACCAACATGCTGCTTATCGTCGCGGCGGGCGGCGTAGACAGCCCACTGGGCGAACACACAGATGCCCACGAACCCAAGCAGCATGATGTTGCTTGGCACCTCGGGAATGGAGATCTTTTCGGGCACCCAATGGCCGGTGGCTGCGATGGCTTCGTTACGGAAGCGCAACCACATGGCCAGCATGCCGCCGACAAGCATTGCGCCTGCGGCTGCGGCCAGCGACGTGCCAACAAACAGTTGACGGCGTGGGGCAGGCGCAGGGGCTGGTGGAAGAGCGAGCATCAGGAGTTCCTCCCGGTGTCTTTGAGGTCGAGTAGTGGCTCGGCAGATGCAACTGAGTGCACCTCGGCGAAGTTGTTGGCAGGCGCTGGTGACGAGGTGGCCCACTCAAGCGTCTGCGCATCCCATGGGTCGTCGCCGGCGGCGGGGCCGCTGCGGAAGCCCTTGAGCGCAACGGCGCTGAAGCTCAGCACCGTGAGCAGCATGGCAAGGTGGCCAACGGTGACCAAGATGTTCCAGATGTTTTGCGGACCGGCGTAGTCGAACGCGACAGCGCCAGCGGGCTGATCGGCGAAGCCAGCGATGTAGTACGGCAACGACGAGAGCACCACGGCGAGCGTTCCGAGCAGAGCGAGTGGAATGAGCGCCTTCTCGTTGAGACGGCGACCCCAGAGCTTGGGACCCCAGTACGACACAGCGCCCATGCCGGCAATCACGGCGCCGTACAACACGTAATTGGTGACGCCTTCTTCGAACACGGTGCCAGAAAGGCCGAGGTCGGTGACGCCATAGACCAGCGCACCGAGCATGCCGACGAACACCATCAAAACGCCAAAGAAACCAAACAGGAACGGAGCCGTGATCTTCGGGCGCGTGCCCTTGAAGGCCAGCGGCGCAAGGAGCAGCACGACCAGCAAACCGGTGAGCGGGAGGTCCATGAACACGAGGTAGTTGACCAAGTCGGCGATCTTGGTGCCGAGGTCATCGAGGTTGAAGCCCGAACCCGACCATGGCAGTGACTGGTTGACCTGAGTGATGCCACCAAGTGCGGCCACCCCGACGAGCGCAAGACCGGCAAGCAACACGTTGCGCATCGGCATGCGGCGACGAGCCGTGACCGGAATCATTTCGGCGGCAAAGCCAATTGCTGGCAAAGCGAACAAGAACGTGGTGGGCTGCGTGAGCGTAAAGCCGAGGTAGTTGAGCACGCCGGTGTTGCCACCGAACGGGACCTTGTTATAGCGATAGCTCACATAGAGGTAGATGACCGTGCCAGCAGCAACAGGCAACACCAGCAACAGGCCAAGTGCGCTCACGAGGGCCGACCACGAGAACAGGGGCACGCGGCGCATGTTCATGCCGGGGGCCCGGGTGGTGAGCACGGTGGTGGCGATGGAACCAGCAATTGCGGTGAGGCCAAACAACATCACGGCGTACGCGGCAATGAACAGCGCCACGAAGGTGGGGGCGCCGCCGCCAGGGCCACCGTTTGCGGCGACGGAGATGACGATGAGCACCACGCCGAAGAACCACGCCCAAAAGCCGGCAGCAGCGAGACGAGGGAAAGCCAACGAACGAGCACCGAGTTGCAACGGCACAACCGCAACGGCGAGGCCCAGCATGATTGGCAGCACAGCGAAGAACGCCAACCCCACTCGGTTGATGGCGAAGAGTTGCGTGATGCTGTTCGCATTGAGCGTTGTGGCCGCAGCGTCGATGCGCTCG
>JAPKZR010000225.1 GCA_026393695.1 Actinomycetota bacterium | reverse complement strand
TCTTCCATCGTGGTTCCGGCGAGCACGGCCACGTTGGCCGCTGAGCCAGCAGCGATTGCCTCAATGGGACGCACCGGAAGCACAGCCGTACCAAACGTGGGCTGGAACGCCATTCCCGATGCAGCGGCCTCGCCGAACTTGATGGGGTTGCGGGTCATCTGCAACTCGAGGGTCAACGCATTCTGCGCCTCGAGCAATTGCTCAGAGGTGAGCTGACGCAATGCGTCGATGTCTCCCGTCGCGACCCCGACGAGTTCGAGAAGATGGCCGGCAATGGCGGAAGCAGTGGGCGCGCTAATGCCGTTATGGCCGGCGCCGCTTTGCAGGATGGCCCGCTGGAACAGACCATTGGTGGACTCGAGGGCGAGCAAGGTACCCACGCTCATGCCGCCAGCAGACTCGCCCGCAACCGTGACCCGCCCAGGGTCGCCACCGAACGCAGCGATGTTTTGCTGCACCCATTGCAATGCGGCAACCTGATCGAGGATGCCTAGGTTGCCCGAATGAGCCAGCTCGGGGAAGTGCTCGGCGAGGTGCATGAAGCCAAGTACGCCAAGGCGATAGTTGATGCTCACAACCACCACGCCCTGGCGGGCGAATGAGGCGCCGTTGTAGGTGGGTTCAATGCTGCTGCCGCTCACAAATGCGCCGCCATGAATCCACACAAATACTGGCAGCCCAGAGGCTGCAGGATCAGGAGTCCAGACACTGAGGTTCAAACAGTCGTCACCGGCGGGAGGCAGCTCGCCGCTGGCAAAGGGCGGCGGCATCAGCGGCTGGGGTGCAATGAGTCCGTCGATCGAGGCGTCGCGTATGCCATCCCACGATGCGGCGGGCTGCGGTGGCTGCCAGCGGTTCGCTCCTATGGGCGGCGCCGCGTAAGGAATACCGCGAAACGCATGCACTCCGTTCGTCTGGATTCCGCGCAACATTCCTGTTGAGACCGTGACCGTGCTACTCATGATGACCCCCCGATGTAGTTGCCCTACCATAAGTGGTCGACGCACACCTGGGCGATCTCACGAAAGGGAAGCCGATGCCTGTTACCGACATCAGTAAAGACCTGGCGCTAGCGACCATGACGGTCTTCAGCGAATGGGCCACTCCTCTCGACAGCGCTTGGCAGCTATGGGCCGATCCACGCAAGCTCGAGCGCTGGTGGGGTCCGCCCACATACCCGGCCACTGTTGTCGACCACGAACTTCGCCCCGAGGGCAAGGTCAGCTATTTCATGACCGGCCCCGAGGGAGATCAACACCACGGCTGGTGGACCGTGCTCGCTGTCGATGCTCCGCATCGCCTTGAGCTTGTCGATGGCTTCGCCGACTCCGACGGCGTCCCCAATGAAGAGTTGCCCGTGACAACGCTTGTCGTCACTTTCACGTCGTTGCCCAACGGCGGCACGCGCATGGTTCTCGAGTCGCAGTTCCCGTCGACAGCGGCGATGGAGCAAGTACTCGCAATGGGCATGGAAGAAGGCCTCGCAGCGGCGATGAGCCAGATCGACAGCGTCCTCGCCGCCACATGAGTTAACGCGGCGTTGCGCGCTTGGTGATCCGCCGATCGTGGCGACGTCCAATCATCCCAAGGCCGGCCAATACAAGCAGCGACGCGATCACGAGTTCACCGGAACTCACGCCGCCGGTTGCGGGCAGCGGCTTTCCACGCGGACTCACTACAAACGGACGCAGGTCCGAGAGAATGCCGCCGCGCACAGATTCGCATCGCATCTCAAGGTCTGACACCGAACTCGTAGCCGATGGGTAGACGAGCATCATCACGTCGAGCACTCCGTTTGTCATGGTTCCTTGGACAGCGCCAGCCAGTGTGTTGAGATGCCGACCCAACGTGACCGTCGCCAAGGATCCTTTGACACAGTCCATCGACCGAATGACGACATTCACCGTGGAGCCCGCCGTGGCTGCTAACGCGCTGCCCGACTGGAGAAACCAGTGTCTTCCATACGGGGCGAACACCCAGACCTTGCGGGTCGGAGATGTCGCGACCGAACCGTCGCTACATGTGACCTGAAAGCCCAGCTCTACCTCGGCCTCTACGGGAACGTACGTGAACGAAAACCCACCCGCAGTCTGCGTAATCGCGAGCGACGCAAGATCGAGAGCCACTTGAGTCGATGCCCGTGCCGCGCCCGTGTAGGCCGTGTCCAGGCGTACTTCGGTCAGATTCTGGCCGGCGGCGCATGATTGACCCGTGACCGTGACGGAGTCCCCCACTCGGGCCATAGACGGAGTGATCGAGAGCTCCGATGCGTCGGCAAGCGCCGCCGTTGCTGAGCCGGCGCTCATCGCCATTGTTGACAACAAGACCACCGACGCCGCCACGGCGCGCCTCACGAACTGCGAATAGTTCTCCACCCAGCCAACGTACGGCGCAACTCCGTCTCGCACTAGAGCACAAGGTCCCCACTCGGCACTGGTAGACCGTTGTGATGGATTCCACCACCGCCTGCCCCATCTGCACGATGACCGACATTCTCACGACGGCCGCGGGTGATCACGAGTGCGCTACGTGCGGACACGAATGGGATACCAGCGCGGGCGACCCCAACGACCTTGGAGAGATCCGCGATGCGAACGGCATCGTGCTGCACGACGGCGATTCGGTGTTGCTGACCAAGGGCCTCACGCTCAAGGGCTCGAACGACACGATCAAGATCGGCACGAAAGTTGTGGGCATTCGCCTGATCTCGGGCGATCACGAAATCGACTGCAAGATCAACGGCCGCGCCATCCTGCTCAAGGCCAAGTTCGTCAAGAAGGCCTAGCGCCGTTTCGTATCGGCTTGCCAGCCTCAGTCGATGAGTTGGTCAGACCGCACGCGCTCGCGCTCGGCCGCTTCGTGTTCGGGCAACACTCGTCCGAACAGTTGAAGCGTGCGCTCAAGGCGACCAATCACGCCTGGCTCTTGGGTGTACGCAAAGATCGCCGCGTGCCGTGGCGCCGATCCCACTGGCACCCGCGTCACGCGATGCAATGAGTGACGACCCCTGAAGATCTGCATGTCGCCAGCACGCAGATCGAGCGTGTGCACGCCCTTTGTGCCACCCTCGAGAATCTCCTGAATGTTGTCGAATCCTTCGTTCGCTGCGTCGCGAATCATCGGCACGTACTCGAACAATCCACCCTCGTCGGCTTCATCGACGAGCACCGTGACAGCAAAATCGTTGGTGTCGAAGTGCCATGTGAACTGCTGACCCGGATCCAAGATGTTTGCGGTGAGGCCTGCGAGCGGATCGGCGTAGCAATACAGCATCGGCACCTCAAGACAATCGGCAACGAACTGAGCGAGCTCGGAGCTGTGAAACAGAATGCTCGTCGCCGTGTGTGGCTGCCATGCGTCGCCAGGAATGAATCCGCTCGACCGTTCGATGAACGTGTTCAACGGGTGCCGATCGGGATAGTTGGGATCGCGCATCACATGAAAATACGGATTGATGCTCTGTGTTGAAAAGTGTGTTGTGTGTTTACGCGCAACGATCTCGTCGCTGATGGCGCGCACCGCTTCGGGTCGCAGCAGATCTTTGATCACCGCGCATCCATCTACTCGCAGATCAGCGCGAGCCTGCTCTACCGCGGCGAGATACGCGGGCGACCCAGGCTTGTCTACCGGGCAACGATCGAGGTTAATGATGTCGGCGAGTTCGTACATCTCATTGCTCCCACGGTGGGGTCCAATCGCCCTCAAGGCGCATGGACAACTGGGCATCGTCTTCGATGCGTTTGGCTACATGCAACTCTGCAGCGCTGGGTCCGTACCGATCTGCAGCACTAGCGAACGCTCCGTGCGCGGCCTCGGTCATTGGCAACGAGGCACCAACGTTTTTGGCGAGCGACGCAATCAGGCCGAGGTCCTTCAGGCAGAGATCAAGCGAGAACGACGGGTCGTAGTGGCCGGCGAAAATGGACGGCGCGTCGTGGCGCACCACAAAGCTGTCGCCGACGCTTTCTTTGATGGCGCCCCACAGCGTGCCGAGTTCAACACCGTTGGCGATCCCAACCGCGAAGCCTTCGCCAAGTGCAGCAGCCGCGATGAACCACAACTGATTCGTGACGAGCTTGACCACGTTGCCTAAGCCCAAAGCGCCGCAGTGGATCACCGTGCCGAGATGCTCAAGTACCGGCCGCACGATCGCAAACGAATCGTCGTCGCCACCAACAAAGAGTGTGAGCCGACCGTTGCGAGCGCCGTCGACCGCTCCGGTAACAGGCGAGTCAACGACGCTCACTCCATGCGGAGCCAGCGCGGCGAACTCGGCGACCAACTCTTTGCGGTTGGTCGTGAGGTCAACCCAGATCGATCCGGGCCGTAACGCTGCAAGCGCCCCATCAGAACCGCGCATCACAGACTCAACGTGATCGGGTCGTGGCAGCGACGTGAGAAACAGATCGGTCTGTGCGGCACACGCTGCGGCCGACCAAGCCGCCGTTGCGCCGCTCGCGACTGCACGGTCGAGAGCTTCGGCATTGATGTCGTAGGCCGTCACATCGAAACCAGCAGCAACGAGCCGGGCACACATCGGCCCGCCCATGTTGCCAAGTCCGACGAATCCGATTCGTGGTTGCGAGTGCGGTGCAGATGCCATATCGCACGAAGAGTACCAATCACGCCCAGCCCCGTCAGCCCCACGCGCCTCGTTGCATGGGCGCGATTTGGGACAGCAGTTGTCTCAAACCGCGCCCATGCAGCACGGTTTGGGGTCAGACCACCGGGGTAAAGGTGTCCTTGCCCTTGATGATGCCCTTGCCGCTGTTCGGCAGCTCAACAAAAGTGCGCCCGGGTGTGAGCAGAATCGGTGCTCCCTCGGTGTCGGTGAGCACAAATGGGTCGAGCCGGTTCGAGCGCGACCACGTGCCGCCGATGAGGCGACCGCCCGTAAAGACCATCGCTGCGTTGGTTCCCGTGGAGTTGCCAGCGGGCGAACGACTGTCGATGCGGCTGGGCACGTAGTCGAGCCACATCACAACCACGTTCTCGGTGGAGACCTGTTTGCCGTCGGCAAGAACGTGTGGCGCATGGTCTTGCGACCGCAAATAGGTAGCGGTCGAGGCGTCGTAACGCCACTGCGCGAGCACCTGTTGGATCTGCAAGTTGAAGCCCGAAATCGGAAGGCCCGCGGTAGACGCTTGCCCCTCGGCTCGGTACCGAAACTGCTGCGATGGACCCGAGCGATCGGGGCCGGCATTCGACCGCAGCAGCGCCGTGTTGGCATGCGTTTTGTGCGGCCGATTGCGCGTTGGGTCGAGCTCCCAACCGGGGCCCTGACCCTCTTTGATGAGCAACAGGTCTGAGGCACGAAGCAGCGCGATGTTGCCGGGGTTTCCGCCAGAGCATGCAAATACCGCTCGGTTGAATCCGCCCACAAGGTTCACGTCTTGTTCGCGGCACGAGCGGATCGGCCCGACAAAATCGGCATCGGTACTGTGCCAGACGGTGGCGAAACGTGTTGGCCCTGCCCCCCAAGCCTCGAAGATGATGTCGGCATCATTGAGTCCAGTTTGTGGGCGGGCGCCCGTGTCGTTGCTGACCTTCACCACGAGCGCGACCCTGGACAACATCGCCGAATCGGTGATGGGCCGACCGGTCAATGGCGCCACCGGACCAACCGGCGCTGGCACCGTAGTGGGCGAAGGCAACCCGGTGGTCGATGTATTGAGGGATGACGCTCCGTCGGTCGATGGGGCACTGTCACCTGCGCCGGTCGCCGTGGCCCCGGTGGAAGGCTTCTCGGCGGACCAATCGCTGCATGCCCCAAACAGCACTGCCCCAGCTGCAAGGACGAGCGCTCTCCGCCGAGAAACCGGGGTTCGCAGAGCCTGCAGCGTTGTGTCATCCGACGTGATTCTCGACTGATCGTTGTTGCGCATGATGGGGCCTCTCGAGCCGTGCGGTCTCCTCTATCGGCAGTGGCCGGAGTCCGTTTTTGGAACCCTCAATCAACTGCGGCCTCAGAACCGTATCGCTGATTTGAGGAGCTGCTGACTCGCACCGTTGCATTCCCCCTGACACCTGCGCCGCCAACCCGTGAGCATGGGCGCGGTTTGGGACAGCTGCTGTCCCAAACCGCACCCATGCAACGAGGCGAGCGGATGTCAGCGGCGAGCGCGCGATGCAAGTGCCGTTGCGCTGGTCCTAGGTCTTG
>JAPKZR010000012.1 GCA_026393695.1 Actinomycetota bacterium | reverse complement strand
GTCGCATCGTCGACATTCCCACCGCGCTGCTCGCATGAGCACACACGGCGCAACCATCGCGCTCGACGCGACAACCGAGTTGCATCGTCGCGTGCGCGCCGTGAAACCGCCGCGCGCCGTGCTCGACCGCGACCGCGAACGGCGCCTCACCGATCGCCAACGCGAAGTGCTCGACCAACTTGGGCGCCTCTTCGACCACGGCTTCGCGCATCTCACGATGGCTGAGATTGCGGCGCACACAACATGCTCGTTGCGCACTCTGTACGGCCTTGCCCCAAGCCGTGACGAACTCGTGCTCGTGGTTGTCGACCGCAACCTCTGGCGAGTGGGTCGCAGCGCGATGGCAGCGCTCGCGCCAGACATGAACCCGCTCGACGCGCTGCAGTCATATCTCACGGCTGCGAACGAAGCAGTCAATGGTCTCAGTGAGCCGTTCGCCCGCGACCTCGCCACGATGCCAGCGGCGCTGCGACTCGGCGATGTGCACGCCGACTATCTCATCGCCGTCACTCACTGCCTGCTCGACCTTGCGCTCGAGCGCGGCGACATCCATCCGGTCGACACTGGCGCCGCCGCTCGAGTGTTGGCCAACATTGGACGTGATCTTTCGCGCCCCGAGGTCATGCCAACACTGCAGACATCGCCGCGCCAAGCATCCGAGGCAATGCTCGAAATCTTCCTGCGCGGAATGCGCGCTCAACCAACGAACGAGGCTCCACATGACTGATCTCGCCGAAGTACAACGCGACCTGCTCGACGAGCAACAGGCGCTCGACACATTGGTGGCAGCGCTCACACCCGAGCAGTGGTCTGCCATCACGCCGAGCCCCGGCTGGAACGTGACCGACCAACTCGGGCACCTCACCTATTTCGATGGCGCCGCAGCGCTTGCAGTCACCAACCCAGCCGAGTTCCGCACGAGCGTTGATGCGTTGCTGACTGAAGCGGGCAACTCAAACGACGGCGGCGACGATTTCACCCTCGGCGCGTTTCGCGCGCTGGGCCCCACCGAGAAGCTCGCCGCATGGCGAACGAACCGCCAACTTCTTGCCGACGCCGCGGCAACGCTCGAGGAGACCACGCGTGTCGCGTGGTATGGCCCATCGATGGGCGCCAAGTCGTTTCTCACTGCTCGCCTGATGGAGGTGTGGGCGCACGGCACCGACATCGCCGATGCCGTTGCAGTTCGTCGACCCGCTACCGATCGCATCCGCCACATCGCCCAGTTGGGCTTCATCACACGCGGATGGTCATACACCGTACGCGGCGAAACAGCACCTGAAGGCACCGTGAGGTTGGTCCTCACTGGAGCAACGGGCCACACGTTCACGTGGGGGCCCGACACCGCCGACGACACCGTCACGGGTTCACTCGAAGACTTCTGCCTCGTTGTCACCCAGCGCCGCAATGTGGCCGACACCGGCCTGCAAGCTGGCGACCTTGCAATGCATTGGCTGCAACGCGCGCAGGCCTTTGCGGGTGGCGCAACAAACGTTCCAGCACCGCGGGGGTCGTGATGTCGGTTGTCGAAACGCTTCTCGACAATGGCGTGTTTACCATCACGCTCAACGACGACAAGCGACGTAACTCACTCAGCACCGAGCTGACCACCGAACTCGTTGCTGCACTCGATTTCGCCGACAACGACGCATCAGTGCGCGTTGTCGTGCTCACCAACTCGGGCTCGGTGTTCTGCGCCGGAGCGAACTTGTCTGAGCGCTCATCCGACGGCGCGAACTCAAGTTCGTTCGTGCCGCAAACCTTTTTCGGCCGGTTCCGTCACTCTCCAAAGCCATACGTTGGGCGCATCGCCGGGCACTGTGTGGCCGGCGGTATGGGACTCGCCGCAGCAATGGACATTTCGGTTGCGGTCGATACAGCCAAGTTCGGCTTCACCGAGGTACGCATCGGCGTTGCTCCGGCAATGATCTCGGTGGTGTGCCTACCCAAGCTGCGCTTGGTCGATGCGCAAGCAGCGTTCCTACGCGGCCACCGGTTCTCTGCGGTCGAAGCTGCGCGGATGGGCC
>JAPKZR010000252.1 GCA_026393695.1 Actinomycetota bacterium | reverse complement strand
CAAACCTGAAGAAGCAGGGAATGCTGCCGCTCACATTTGCCGACCCAAACACCTACGACCTCATCGAGCAAGACGACAAGATCAACGTGCTCAATCTTCCTCCGGTACCTGGCAAGAACATGCGCTGCCAGATCGTGAAGCCCGACGGCGCCATCATCGAGTTCGAGGGTGTGCAGACCTTCAGCCCCGAGCAGGTCGAGTGGTTCAAGGCCGGGTCGGCACTCAACGTCGTTCGTCGCAAGGTTGCAGAAGGCTGACGCCGCAACCGTCTGACATACTGAGCCCGTGGAAATCACAACGGCTATACGCACCACTGGCTCAGTACGGCAATTCACCGACGAGCGCGTCGACGACGCAACCGTGTACGCAATGCTCGACGATGCCCGGTTCGCACCCAGTGGAGGCAACCGTCAGGGATGGCGTGTAGTCGTGGTGAAAAGCGCAGCCAAGCGCCGCGCCATTGGCGACCTGATGAAGCCCGTGTGGGACGAATATGTAGCCATTGGCAGCACCGGCGTCACACCGTTCACCGCCGCACCTCCGGCCAACTATGCGCTCACCACCGTGACTCCCGGACACACGCCCAACGACCTGCTCGACAACATTGTCGACGTGCCGGTGGTGCTGGTCGTGGCCGCAGACCTTGGCTGCATCGCAATGATGGACAAAGACCTCGAACGACCGGCCATTACCGGCGGCGGTTCCATCTACCCGTTCTGCTGGAACGTATTGCTCAGCGCGCGCAGCCGCGGACTCGGCGGGGTGATGACAACGTTTTTGTCTCGCGCCGAACCACTCGCTGCCGCGGTGCTCGGCTTGCCACCAACCTACGCGCTGGCATCAACCATCTTCTTGGGCCATCCAGTGCATCAGCCAACAAAGCTGAAGCGGGCAGCAGTCGAAACGTTTAGCACCATCGACTCGTTCGATGGGTCACCATTCGCCGGCTAAGCGCCGCACGCAATGAGGTGCCATAAACTCAGCCCGGATCGACGCGCACCAACGAGAAGGTGACCACAATTCGGTGTCGCGTATCGGTCGGCAAGAAGTTGGTCTTTGAGCACGCAACCAACGACACGTTGGGCAGCGGCGCAAACAGGCCTACTCCAAAGATCTCAGCGTTGCTCTCGCCGGTGATGTCGCGACGCGCGAACTGG
Organism: Actinomycetota bacterium; assembly: GCA_026393695.1. Lineage (GTDB taxonomy): Bacteria > Actinomycetota > Acidimicrobiia > Acidimicrobiales > Ilumatobacteraceae > WLMZ01. The sequence continues at coordinate 10,163 of JAPKZR010000252.1, read as the reverse complement.
TAGTGATACACGCGGCCATCATCGCTCGGCGACTCAAGGATCAGCTCTGCACCCGGTCCGACCAAATGCAGGTTCTTGAAGATGCTGCCGAATTTGGTGCGGTGGCCGAACAACACCATGTGGCTGTTCTCGCCAGCGAGACCCACCTCGGGCCAATGCCCCACCAATCCCTTGTCGACGACCGAATTTGCCACGCCCTCGGCGACATAGCCATTCACTCCGATGCTCGGCAGATGCAAGGCATAGGGCAACTGCGACGCACCAGGCGCCGGATTCTCAGCGGCTGACAGCGAGACGACAGCAGAAGGCGATCCGATGAAGTAACCAGCGACGTCGACTACTAAGTGTCCGCCGCGCTGTGTGAACACCGCAACGCCAGCAGTTGAGGTACGAAGAATTGCATGGTTGGCCACGGTCTGCCCAGCACCGACTGCGTTGAGATTCGACGCCACTGGACGGTTGGTGCGCGCTGCATATCCAGTGAAGTAGCCGGCACCTCGCGTCTGCGTGGTGGTCAGGTTCACCACCACCGCTTGCGAATTCGCGCGCCCCGAATAGTCGAACTCCGCGGTCCATCCAGACTGCAGACGGCCATAGCTACCAGGCGTTCGAGTATCGAGCGCTCGGTATGGGGCGCCGGGCACAAACAACCCTTCGACAGCCACGGCAGCGGTGGGGCCGGTGAAATAGCCAGCGACATCGACGATGAGATGACCGCCCGAGGACGCAAAGACATCGATGCCGAACACGGTGCCGCCGGTGCCAACCGGAACAATGGTTTGATTCGCTCGAGTCTGTCCAGCGGCATCGGCATTGAGGTTCGAAGAATCAGGACGACTTGCTCCGGCGGCGAACGCTGTGAAGAATCCGGGACCGTTCGACTCTGTGACAGTGAGGTTAACTACGACTGCAATTGCATTGGTGGGAACAACCGAAGCGACACTGACTGATTCGGTTTGACCGGGGCCGGTCCCAAAGCCTCGATCACGTGTGTCGAACGCTCGAAACGCGGTAGCAAGTGCCACGAAACGACCGGCACTGACCGGGGAAGCTTGCGGGATATACGCGCCACCGATATCGACCACAATGTCGTTCGGCTGCGACGAGTAGATATCAACCGAACCATCAGTGCCCAGCAGCACGGTGACCAAGTTGGCGACAATCTGTCCGGCGCGATCGATATTGAGATTCGAAGCCTCAGGAAGCGCCGTGCCGGTTGGGTAGACAGACACGTAACCAGCCGCCACAGCGTTCGTTGCCGTGACGTTGAGCACTGCTGCAGCCGCATTTGCGGGCACTGCATTACGACCGGCTATTTGCACTCGAATTGTGTGCGCATCGATTCGCGTGAAGCCAAATTGACCCTCGGAGGCTCGCGTCTCAGCAAGGCGCGACGGTGCCACCGGCACAAACGAACAGGCGCCAGCTTGCACAGGCACTGCGTGTGCAGGTGAGCCAAGCGAGAGCGCCACTGGCACGGACGCCGCCAGCGCCAGCAACTGGCGGCGCGAGAGGGTGGTTGTCATGCGAATCCAATCGTTGTGCCGATGTCAGGCCTTGGCCATCGATTGTAGAGCGTTGAGCACGGCATCGTCTGGCACCCCGGCGACAACCTCTACACCGTTATCGCCGTCGAGCACAAAGGTGAGGCCATCAAGCGCTTTCTTGTCGCGGCCCATCAGGCCCAGCAGCATCTGGTGATCGAACTCAGGCAGCGATGTGTTGAGTTCGTAGAGCCCGCCCACCACGTCGTAGTGCTGCTGCACCCGAGCGCTCGAGATGCGACCCAACTCGTGCCCAAGATGCGCTGCGTAGATGAGTCCGATTGCTACGGCCTCGCCGTGCGCCAGCGAAAAATCGCCGGCGATCTCGAGCGCGTGAGCCAGCGTGTGTCCGTAGTTCAGCAGTGCCCGGCGACCACCTTCGCGTTCGTCGGCACCCACGATGTCGGCCTTGATCTGCACGCACCGAGCGATGCGATCGACCAGTTCCATACCGAGCAGATCGTCGCCCGTGAGAAAATGGTACTTGGCCATCTCACCCATGCCGCAGCGCATCTCGCGTGGACTCAACGTGGCTAACGCTTCGAGGTCGCACAGCACGCCACTGGGCTGCCAATAGGCGCCAACGAGGTTCTTGCCCTCGGGCAGGTTGACCCCGGTCTTGCCACCGATGGCGGCATCGACCATGCCGAGCAAGGTGGTGGACACGTGCACCACGGCCATGCCTCGATGCCACGACGCAGCGGCGAATCCGGCGATGTCGGTGACCATGCCGCCGCCAAGCCCGATGATCACGTCGTTGCGGGTGAGCCCCATGGTGGCGAACCCACGGCACAGGGTCTCGATCGTGGCCAACGACTTGTGTTGTTCGCCCTGACCGATGACAAAGACCTCGTGAGGTATGCCTGGATCGACCGCGAGTGGAATGCCTGTCTGGGTAATGATGGCGGCCCGGCGCGCCGACTTGGGCAGCATCGCCGCAAGTTCACTGCGCACGCCTGAGCCAACGAGTACGTCGTAGCTGCGGTCGCCGAGGTCGACATGCACGGAGCGCGAGTTGGTCATCGCAACACCGCATCGACAACGTCGGTGACCGACCGGCCATCGACAGTAACGATGACGTCGGCAACCTCGCGATACATGGCCTCACGTTGTTCGTACATCCGCCGCAACGTGCCCTCGGGGTCGCCGTCGAGCAACGGCCGATGTACACCGCCTTTGACTCGGTCGGCGAGCATGCCCGGGTCGGCGCTGAGCCACACAACTCGGGCTCCGCTGGCGCGCAGTGCGTCGCGGTTTTGTTGACGCAGCACCACGCCGCCGGCCGCGGCAATCACTGACGCACCGGGTCGGCTGAGCAACTCGCTGAGCACTTCGGATTCGATTTCACGGAATGCCTCTTCGCCATCAGCGGCAAAGATATCGCGCACTGTGCGACCCTCACGTGCTTCTACGACTGCGTCGGTGTCGAGCAGATCGCATCGCAAACGCGACGCCAAGACTCTGCCGACCGTGGTTTTGCCAGAGCCCATCATGCCAACGAGCACAATGCGGCGATTACCGGCTGTGCTCATCGCAACGATTCGTTATATGCCACTGCGTTCCGTACGAATTCGTCGACCGTGTCGCCGCCAAACTTGCGTTGCGCCTCGGCTGCAAGCACCAGCGCAACCATGGTCTCGGCCACCACGCCCATTGCAGGGACTGCGGTGACATCGGTGCGCTCTTTGAAGCTCACGGTGGCCTCTTTGGTGATGATGTCGACCGTGCCCAACGTTGGAATGTTGAGCGTGGCCAATGGCTTCATCGCTGCACGCACCACCATCACTTCGCCAGTGGTCATGCCGCCCTCGGTGCCACCCGCCAACGTGGTCTCGCGGCGATATGTGCCGGTTGCCGCGTCCCACGAAATGGCATCGTGAGCAACGCTTCCACGCATGCCTGCAACATCGAAACCGTCGCCGATCTCAACGCCCTTCACAGCCTGAATACTCATCACGGCCTGCGCCAACAGTGCGTCGAGTTTACGATCCCAGTGCACGTGACTGCCGAGACCCACTGGCAGCCCGTAGGCCAACACCTCGACAATGCCGCCGAGCGAGTCGCCGTCTTTGGCTGCCGCTTTGATCTCTTCGATCATTGCGTCTTCGGCCGACTTATCGAAACAACGAACCGGCGAGTCATCGATCGCACCGAGGTCGGCCATCGTTGGTAGCTGCGCTGATTTCGAACGGGCCGGGCCCATCTGAACAACATGCGACAAGATCTCAACGCCAATGGTGCCGAGCAGTTTCTTGGCAATGGCACCCGCAGCAACGCGTGCCGCGGTTTCGCGCGCGCTGGCACGTTCGAGCACATCGCGTGCATCGGTGAAGCCATATTTCTGCATGCCAGCAAGGTCGGCGTGACCGGGGCGAGGCTTGGTCAATGGGTCCTTGGTGACACCAGGGGCCGGCGACATCTCTTCGTGCCACTTGTCGCTGCGGAACCACTCGCTGTTTTTGATCTCAATAGCAATGGGCGAGCCGAGCGTGCGACCATGCCGTACGCCGCCGACAAGAGTGATTTCATCAGCTTCGAAACGTTGCCGAGGACCACGGCCGTAGCCGAGACGGCGCCGACCCATTTCTTCCTGGATCTCTTCGACAGTGATGGGTAGGCCTGCGGGCAAGCCCTCGACGATGACAACGAGCGCTTGCCCGTGGGATTCGCCGGCGGTGAGATAACGAAGCATCGGGTGCAGGCTACCCGTGGCGAGCCACGAGTTCGTGCTCTGCGGCAGCACGCATCGCGGCAGGATCGGGGCTGACGCCGGTCCAGAGCTGTTGCTGCAGAACTGCTTGATGCACCAACATCCCCAAGCCATCTACGGCCGTTGCGCCACAGCGTCGAGCCGCACGGAGCAGCGCCGTCTCGATCGGGTGATACACCAAGTCGGCGACCACTTGGGTGGAGCGCAACAACGCAAGGTCGAATGGCGCTTCGTCGCTCCCCATGCCGACAGAGGTGGCATTCAGCACGAGATCAACATGGGCGATGTCGGCCACATCACCAACGCGGCCGCGGCGCGCGCCGAGTTGTGCTGCAGCCTCGGCCCGCGCGGCAGAACGGTTGATGACCACAATTTGGTCGACCCCTACCCGAGCGAGCGCATCGATAACAGATCGCGCAGCACCACCGGCTCCAAGCACCGCCACCGTCATGCCGGAAGGCTCAACACCGGCTTCGCGCAGTGACGCCACGAAGCCAGCGCCATCAGTGCTGTAGCCGGCGAGGCGGCCGTCGTCTTGCAGCACAACCGTGTTGGCGGTGCGCAGAGCCGTAGCCGCTGGATCGAGCACGTCGACCGCTGCGGCGACGTCGTCTTTGTGGGGCATGGTCACCGACAGCCCTGAGATGCCCAGCACGCGCATGGCCGCAAGCGCCTCGGCTGCTTTACCAGGCGCAACCTCGAACGCTGTATAGATCCAATCGAGTGCGCCAGCGGAGAAGGCTGCATTATGGATGACCGGGCTCAAGCTGTGCCGCACGGGTGATCCAATAACGGCCGCAAGTTTTGTTGTGCCAGTGATCATTTCAACAGTCCTGCATCTCGTGCTTTTTGCACGTTTGCTTCGTGCTGCTGCAATGTTGCCGCAAACACATGATGTCCGTCTTCATCGGCGACTACGTAATACAAGTACACGCACGGCTCACCCTTTGCGAGATCTCGACACAGCGCATCGCCGCTGGGCGGATTCGGCTCCGGGTGCAGCGCAGCGTGGATCGATGCGCGGCCCGGGTTGGCAATGGGCGTGGGTGGCAGGCCAGCGTGCAGGTAGCTGTTGTATGGCGTGTCGGTTTCTTTGAGCACGCTGAACGGGGTGTCGGCTGGCTGGCCATAGAGCAGCGTGGCATCGATCTGCAGCGGCATCGTGAGGAACAATCGGTTGTAGATAACCCGGGCGATTTTCGATCGATCGCTGTCGAACTTGGCCTCGCGCTCGATCATTGAGGCCACCACCAACACCTCGTACGGAGTGCGCCCGAGTTCGCCAGCACCGGCCTCGATGTTTTCTTGACGGCCAACGCGCTCCATCAGTTTGGCCATCCGCTCGATGACCTGAGTCTCTGATTCGCTGCCAGCCACCTGATACGTGTCAGGAAAGAGCAAACCCTCAAGGCTGGTGGTGCCCTCGCTCTGATACACCGAGCGAACAGTTCCACTGGAAGCTGCAGCCGCGAAACGAGCAGCTGTCATCGGGGGAAGATCGCGCTCGACTCGTTTGCCCATCTTCTCGAGAGTGAAGCCTTCGGGGAACGTGACCTTTTTGAAGGTCGCTTCGGGTGGCGTGTTGAGCACCCGCATGATGTTGCCCATGTGGGATCGCTCGCGAATTTCGTAGTAGCCCGGCGTGAGGCGCACCCCACCTTTGTGCTCTACGTAGTAACGAAACACCCGTGCGTTGGTGATGAATCCTTCGTCCTGGAGACGCACGCTGACGCTTTGCAGTGTGTCGCTTTCGTTCACCGTGAAGTTCGATGCAATAGCCACCTCTCCAGATGGGTTCACCTGGCGGATATACCACCACCCCACACAACCGGCCGCCAAGATCGCAATGATCACGCAGGCACTGACAGCAAGCAGCAGCCATTTCATGGCACGTGCTCGTCGGGGCGCACGCTCTACTTCGCTCGCTGGGGCGTATGCAGTGTCGTCCCAAGGATCGCGCGTCCAGTCGTCGTCACCGTGGGGCAACTGATCGAGAGGAGCCGAGGTTTTCAACGAGGCGCCTCTCGCGATTCGCGATCGACTCGGCCATCGAGCCACGTCTGCAAAATAACGGCCGCAGCAACCTTGTCGATGATGAGCCGGCGCTCGGGCGCTCGCATTCCGCGTTCGATGAGCATCTGATCTGCAGTCACCGTTGTTCGCCGCTCGTCGATGGTCTCAATGGGCACGCCGACCACGCTAGCTAACGACCTCACTTCCTTGAGGGCGCCTTGCGCAGCCTTGCCAACTGAGCCATCCATGGACAACGGCAAGCCCACCACGATTCGCTCAGCTTCCTCTTCGATCACCAGAGCTTTGATGCGCTCGTGATCGATACGGGTAGATCCTGATCGCTGCAACACAACCAACGGCGACGCGATGGTTCCACTGCGATCGCTCACAGCAACGCCGATGCGTTTGCTGCCGAGGTCGAGTGCCAGAACCCTCACGATTGGCCGACGCGAAGGAAGCTCACCTGTTGGTAGCGGCCTGTCGAGCGAGTTCGAGTGCCTGATCGAGACCTTCGGGGTTCTTGCCGCCAGCCGTGGCGATGTCGCCCTTGCCTCCGCCGCCACCACCAACGGCCTTGGCCGCATCTTTGATGAGGTCGCTGGCCTGGCCACCGAACGCCGCCGTGATTGCGGCCACAAGGGTGACTCCGCCGGTGGGCGTGAGCCCGCCGAGAATCACTGCTTCGATGCCTGCCTGCTGACGAACGGCAAGCGCCAGATCGCGCAGTTCGCCAGGGGCCAAACCATCGACCCGACTGACCAGCACACCACCGGTGGCGCTGGCAGCAAGTTCGGCGGCCTGCCCCATTGCGGCCTTGGCGCGCAATGCCTTGATCTCGTCGTTCAGCGCCTTGATCTCGTCGAGCTTGCGCTGCACACCATCGACCACTTCGTTGGTTGCAACACCAACAAGTCGAGCAGTGTCGGTGAGCATGCGGTCCTCGCGCTGCAGCAAGGCGATGCTGTTGTAACCAGTGACCGCCTCGATGCGACGTAGGTTGGAACCAACCGAGCTTTCGCCGACGATCTTGATGGTGCCGATGTCGCCTGTTGCTTTCACGTGGGTGCCACCACACAGTTCGACAGAACTGCCAGCCTCGAGCACGCGCACGATGTCGCCGTACTTATCGCCGAAGAACGCAATCGCGCCAAGCGCTGTGGCTTCATCCTTGGTGGTCTCGTATGAACGCGCAACGACGTTGTTGAGTACCTCGGTGTTGGCGATCTGCTCGATCTGAGCGATCTCCTCGTCGGTCACTGCCGAGTAGTGGCTGAAGTCGAAACGAAGGCGATCGGGACCGACCAACGAACCGGCCTGTTTCACGTGAGCGCCCAGCACAACGCGCAGCGCGTGGTGCAAAATGTGCGTGCCGGTGTGGTTGCGGCGGATGGCATCTCGGCGAACGACATCGATGGCCGCAGTTGCATTCTGTCCGGCCGAAATGGTGCCGCTCACGAGACGCGCCCGGTGACGACGCAAGCCCGGCAGCGCGAACGTGGTGTCGAGCACCTCGGCGACGCCGGTAGATGTTGTGATGGTGCCGGTGTCGCCAACCTGACCACCCGACTCTGCATAGAACGCAGTGCGCTCGAGGAAGATCTCGATCTCACCGTCTTCGACTTCGTACACCCCGAGCACCCGACCCTCGGCGGTGGTGTCGGTGTAGCCCACGAATTCGGTGGCCCCGAACTGCTCGCTGAGTTCGCGATAGATATCGGTCTGATCTTCGTCGGTGGCGTTTGATTTGCGGCCGGCCTTGGCGCGGCGGCGTTGCTCGGCCATGTCGGTGTCGAAACCTTCGCGGTCTACTGCGACACCGCGCTCGCCGGCGATCTCTTCGGTGAGCTCGAGCGGGAAGCCATAGGTGTCGTGCAGTGTGAACGCCGTAGTGCCCTTGAGCACCTTGGAGTCTTTGGCGAGTTCGTCTTCGAGAATGACCAAGCCAGTCTTAAGTGTCTGGCGGAAGCGCTCTTCTTCCTTGGTGAGCACGCCGACGATGAAGTCTTTGTTGGCGATGACATCGGGGTACGCGCCACCCATGACATCGATGGCGGTTTCGACGAGGCCTGGCATCACCAAACGCTCGGTGCCCAACAAATACGCGTGTCGCACGGCGCGACGAATGATGCGACGCAGCACATAGCCACGACCCTCGTTGCTGGGGAACACGCCGTCGTTGACCAACATGGTGCTGCTGCGCGCATGCTCGGCAAGCACGCGCAAGCTGAAGCTGTTTCGATCGTCGTAATCGCCAACGCGATAGCTCTTGCCGGTAACCGACGAAGCCTGATCGATGAGCGGCGACATCACGTCGGTTTCCCACACGCTGTCTTTGCCCTGCACCAACGCCAGGATGCGCTCGAGGCCGGCACCCGTATCGATAGATGGCTTTGGCAACGGCGTCCGAGTGCCATCGGGGGCCTGGTTGAACTGCATGAACACGAGGTTCCAGAACTCCATGAACCGATCGCCCTGAGGATCGTTGAGCGGACCGCCATCGGGACCGAAGCTGGGTCCGCGGTCGATATGCAGTTCGCTGCACGGACCACACGGACCGGTATCGCCCATCTGCCAGAAGTTGTCTTTGTCGCCCAAGCGCTGGATGCGGTTCATCGGCACGCCCACTTGGTCGTGCCAGATCTGCTCGGCCTCGTCGTCGCTTTCGTGCACAGTGATCCAGATGCGGTCGCCGTCGAGTCCGAAGACCTCGGTCACCAGTTCCCAACTCCACGGGATGGCATCGCTCTTGAAGTAATCACCGAAGCTGAAGTTGCCGAGCATCTCAAAGAACACAAGGTGACGCTTCGTGCGACCGACATCGTCGAGGTCGTTGTGCTTGCCGCCAGCGCGTGCGCACTTTTGAGCCGTGACGGCGCGCTTAAACGGCGGCGTCTCGTCACCCACAAAATACGACTTGAAGGGCACCATGCCAGCAACCGTGAACAACACCGTTGGGTCATGAGGAATGAGGCTCGCCGACGCAACTGGCGTGTGCCCGCGGTCTGCGAAGAAGCCTGTGTAGGCGTCGCGTAATTGATTGGCGGTGGTTGGCGGCGTACTCATGGTCTGAGCAGCCTACCCTTTGGACCTCTTTGCGATCTGGTGTAATTCGCATGTCGCGCGCTACCTTCTTGGCGTGGCCCGACCCGACGACCTGCACGAATACATCAGCTTCGATGACCCCGACGAGCATCGCACGTGGGTCTTCGATGCCACGTTCTTGCGCTCTGGCTGGAACTGCATCTGGGGCAACGGATGCAAAGGCGTGCTCTCAACCGACGCTTCAGAGCTACAACAAGGATGCTGCAGCTTTGGGGCCCACTTCATCGACGACGCCGATGTGCAGACCGTGGTCGAGAGTTCGGCCCGCCTCACCCCCGACCAATGGCAGTTCCATGCCGAGGCAGCCGCAGGCGGATGGACCGCAACTGAGCCCGACGGCACCGTCACCACTCGCGTGATCGATGGCGCCTGCATCTTTCACAACCGGCCCGGCTTCGCTGGCGGCGCGGGCTGCGCGCTCCACAGCGCTGCGCTGGCGGTGAGCGAGCGCCCCATCGACTGGAAGCCCGACGTGTGCTGGCAACTGCCACTTCGCCTGCACGAAGACACCGATCTGAACGGCCATGTCACGAGCACCCTGCGCGAATGGAAACGCCGCGACTGGGGCGAAGGCGGCACCGACTTTCATTGGTGGTGCACCGAGACCGCTGAGGCGTTCAACGGCAGCAAGCGCACGTACCAATACCTGCGCGACGAGATCATCGAGTTCACCGGAGTGAAGGTGTACGACATGTTGGTGAAGCAACTCGAGAAAAGTCGAGCCACCCCAGTTGCACACCCCGCGGTGCGCCGCAAATAGCTACGAGTCGCGGCGCTCACGCGCCGGCCTCGTT